>NZ_JAVMBW020000019.1:0-54967 GCF_031631895.2 Aequorivita marina | reverse complement strand
GTGCTTTGATGACTATCTTTGCTGGCTCAAACAGCCTAAAATTTTACGGGAACTTCACTTCAAATTTTACGATAAATTTTCGATAGGCCAAAAAACAGGAATTCTCAATTACAGACCCCTAAGCTTCATATTATCTCTAAAGCCATATTAAACAAAGGCTTTCAATGGTTACCTTATGAACGTTTAGGACGCTATTGTTTTTTTACCTCAATTCTGAAGGAAAAAACGAAGGATTTGGTAATAATCGCTGTTGGGTTTGGGCAATATTGTCAAAACTTAATCAAACTGCACAACCGGTTATATACCAATTCAATTTTGTGAAGTCGCGCAGAAAGCGAAGTTGCTCTTTTATTCTCTGACCATACCGATTGGTTTGCACAGCCAGTTTTACGGAAATTATGAACGAAGAATTAGAACGGAAAATAAACGCGTTTAAATACTTTAGTACACTTCTAGCTCGGTAATATTATTAATTCTAAACTTTAAGTAAGGCATCGGCTATTTTACGATCGTTGGAAAGTCGCGGTACCTTGTTTTGGCCGCCCAATTTCCCTTGCGACTTCATATATTGCTGAAAACTGTTCTTTTTTAACGATCTAATGACCAAAGGTTGCAGTATTTTTCCTTCAATCAAATCGAAGTAATATGAGTTTTGTTCCTGCATTTCGGCATCTAGAAAAGCTGCCATTTCCCGCATGTTTTCGGGTTCTTCTTCAAACTCAACCAACCACTCGTGATACGGCAATTCATCACCCTCTGGGGTTATTTGTGGAGCAACGGTAAATTCAGAAATAGAAAAGTTAAATTTGGCCATAGTCTTATTCATGGCTTCTTCTACCTCTTTCCCGATTACGTGTTCACCAAATGCCGAAATAAAATGTTTTATCCGTCCCGAAACAATTACACGGTAGGGCTCCGTGGCGGTAAACTGAATGGTATCGCCCAGATTATAACCCCAAAGCCCTGCATTTGTAGAGATAATCATTACGTAATTGACGCCAACCGTAACTTCGCCTATAGTAAGCCGCTTTGGGTTTTCATCAAAAAAAGTGCTCGCTTCAATAAACTCATAGAATATACCGGAATCCAGTAGCAGAAGCATGCCTTTCTCCTTCTGTTTATCCTGAAATGCAAAAAAACCTTCACTGGCAGGAAACAGCTCTATGCTATCTACTTTTCTTCCTATTAAAGCTTCAAATTTGGCACGGTAAGGTTCAAAATTAACACCGCCATATATAAAGAGATTGAAATTTTTAAAAAGCGTACCCACTTTTTTGCCGGTATGTTGTTGTAGTCTTTCAAAATACATCTGTACCCAAGACGGAATCCCGCTGATTACCGTCATATTTTCATTCTTGGTCTCATCAACCACGGCATCTACTTTGGTTTCCCAATCATCAATGCAATTGGTTTCCCAACTCGGCAATCGGTTTTTTTGAAGATAAGCGGGAACATAATGGGCCACGATGCCGGAGAGCCTTCCAACTTGAATTCCGTTTTTTTCGTGCATTTCAGGACTTCCTTGCAAAAAAATCATCTTCCCATCAACAAAATCGGCATTGCCCGTTTCGTTGATATAGCATAAAATGGCGTTTCGGGCAGCGCTAATATGATATGGCATAGAAGCCTTGGTAAGCGGAATATACTTGGCGCCCGAAGTAGTGCCAGAAGTTTTGGCAAAATAAAGCGGTTTTCCGGGCCAGAGTATATCTTCTTCCCCTGCAACAACACGCTCTACGTATGGTTTTAAGGCCTCGTAATCTCTTATGGGAACACGTGCTGCAAAATCGTGAAAGCTGTTAATATTGGCGAAGTCATGGTCCTTTCCGAAAGCGGTGTCTTTTGCTTCAGTTATTAATTCAGAAAAAACCCTCTGCTGGGTTTCAACTGGGTTTTTGGCCCACTTTTTAATTCGCAGAACAACAATCTTGGCGTAAATTTTGGCAGCAATGGATTTTAAAGACATAGGCTATTAATCAAAATCTATAAAATTGGTTGGATTGACCGGAAAACCATCCCGCCAAAGCTCAAAATGCAGGTGTGGCCCCGTTGTAAGCTCTCCGGTACTGCCCACGGTGGCAATAACCTCGCCCGCTTTTACAAGTTCTCCTTGGTCTTTGGTAAGCATGGCATTGTGTTTATATGCCGATATAAAACCGTTATTGTGCTTAATGATGATTACATACCCCGTTTGGGCAGACCATTCGGCAAATATAACCGTACCATCGGCCACCGCTTTTACCGGTGAATCCTTAACGGTAACAACATCTACGGCATAATGCTTGGCTTTAGAGTCGTATTTTTCGGTAATATTGCCCTTTACAGGCGAAAAGAATGTATATTCCTGAAGTTGAGGCGCAATAAGCGGATTGTATTTATCTTCCTTTTCAACTTTAACCCGCAACAGCGAATCTTTTCTCGAAGTTTGTATTAAAACGGCCGGGTCTGACTTTGCGACCTCAATAATGGAATCTTTATTAAAGTTGACCATTTTTACATCGCCGGTAAGTACTTTTTTAATTGAAACCAAGTATTGCTCATTCAATTCCAATACTTTTTGAAGCGAATCGGTTTTATAGGCCAATTTTGTAGCCCGTTTTTTTAGGGCCGTAGATGAATAGCCGGGAATATACTCCCGAAGCGGGGTAAAGGCAATTAATATAGTAGTGGTAATTATTAGAAATAAGGCAAATAGCGTGCTGAAAATAAACACATTCAGCCTGTTCAGCTTAAAAGAAAAGCGCTCCTCAAAGGTTTCTTCATTAAGTATAACCAAACGGTATTTATGCAATAACTTGCGTTTAAAGCGTTTGGCCTTTTTTTCTTTCTTTACCATTATTTACTTAATACTTTTTACAAATATAAAATAAACTAGAGCCACAGATGCTAAAGTTTTCCCCAAAACGTTCTATCTAAACATTTCTTGCTACATTTGCATAATTAAATTATAGAAAACATGAACACATTGTTTATTCCATTAGGTATGATTGGGCCTTGGCAAATAATACTCATAGTAGTTATCGTACTATTGCTTTTTGGCGGAAAGAAAATTCCAGAGCTTATGCGTGGCTTAGGAAGTGGCCTTAAAGAATTTAAGGATGCCTCAAAAGATGAAGATACTGACCCGAACATTAAAGACAGCAAAATAGACGATAAGAAATAATTCGTTTTTAAATAATTAAAAATGCCTTTCAAATAAAAGTTTGAAAGGCATTTTTGTTTTCAGAATAATTTATAATTTACTCAATCTTAGCCGACTTCAAAATAGATTCCAATTCAAACTGCAGGTTCCGCTTAGATACGGAAGGGGCATAGGTGAAACCTTCCAAGATAAGGTACCGATTGTTTTTTTCATCGCGGACGGCATAGTTTATAAAGGGACCACCCATCCACGCGCCCTTTACTTCCCAAGTTCCCTTGGTTTCGTACGCAAAGTGTCCATCAATTTTAGATTTAAATAGGTATGGCGCGTAAGCATCTTCGGTAATAAATTGCCCATCGTCTTCCACGGGTAATAATTTACTGCCAATGGAATCCCTAATCTTTATGATGTCAGCAACGGCGGTGGTATCGTTATTTATCAGGTTCAATGGTACTTCATATACAAGAATATTGGTAGTTCCATCTTTTAAATCTTTCCGCAGCCAGAAAAAATTCTCGGCACCTTTTGCAATTCGGTAGGCACTGGGCACTTTAAGGCTAACGCCCATTTTATTTTTTAATGAATCGGTTTTTTAGGCCAAAACAGCACTTATAAAACTTTGATCTTTGAAAAAATTACCCACTTGAAACAACATAGAGCCATACTTTACTTATTAATAACCCCCCCCCCCACAACCGTGAAGGATTTCTTTTTTAAAAATAATTTTAAAGCTTGTATTTGGTTTTTCGCTCTAAATCTATTCATCAACAAGCACCCAATCCCCTTTGTCAATCAATAGAAGGGCCTGCTTGTATTTTAAGGTTTTGTTTTCTCCACACATCACATGCTTGATGGTTACTTTATCGTTACGGTTAATTTTTGAACGCTCGCGAACAATGGTTTTCTAAAAATTGTTGAAAATCTATAATATTATCTTACAGCCAACACGGCTTTTTAGTTTTGTCCAAGGTGGATTTATTGAGATTGAACTCCCCCGTTATGGTTTTTTTTACGGAGGGATCGGCGGTGCTTACCATCTCGCAGGTCAAAGTGCCTACAAGTATTCCGGAAGCGTTATCATTTTCGGTTATCTCAACCGTTCCATTTGTTGAACTTAAATAAGAATATTCAAATGCGTTTTGGTTGAATAAATAAAGGGAAATATTTTCCGCACAATTTGCAGGAATATGATTTGGATCACCAAAATTAAGATCATAGACACCAGTTCCATTTATACCAATAAAAGATAGATAAAGCCCTAAATCATTTTCTGTATTTATTGTCAGTAACCAATCATTGCCATTGTCATCACATCTAGTAAAACTAAGGGTATATCGACCAACCCCCCCGCCTTGGTTGTAATAGGGTTCTACAGTCTCTCCATTAAAATGAGCCTCAAAAAAGTTTTCATCTTTTACACATTCTTGGTCTCCGTTATTCTCATCGTCTTTATTACAACTGGATAATAATAGGGCAAATATTATTAAGAATTTTAAAATCATAAATTTTTTCATTTGTTCATTTTTAAAATTATTATCTTTCTATACTTATGTGTTTTGTTGCTTCGACTCCATTCTGTCCTATAATCTTTAAAATATAAATACCATTAGGGATGTTGCTAATATTAAGAGTTAAGGGATTGTTGCCTAAAGCCCGATTAGAAGTTTTCTTCTGCCCGTACATGTCATAAAGTATGCGTGTAGGGACATCGTTTTGGTTTAGATGTTGGATTTTGGTCTGGATCTCTGCACGTACATTATCCATAAAAGTTTGCGCCGTGGCAGCGTAGGCAGTCATAAAAAATAGCAATAAAACTATTCTTCGGGGGGGGGGGGAAATACTTTGTTTCATAACGTTAAAAGTTTAAAATGGGACTTCTAATTGGGGAGTTATGGTTTTGCTAAAATGAAACAAAATAATGGAAAAAGCAAATTTAATACTCTTTACTTTAGGTACTATGTTGAATATAGTGGGTAGATTACTTTTTATTAATAAAAATATCTAACTCTAAGTTCAACTGTTAAAATTGAATCATGTAAATAATAATTGTTCATTTTTTTTCATTGCCAGAAAAAAACCTTCGTCTCCGCTCAGGATAAACCAAGCCAAAAAAAAGGCTAGGCTAAGCAAAACTTTACTAAAAATTTACCTCGTTGCGGCGCAAACCAAAGGCTCACATTTGTTCGTTCAAAATAGTTAATATTTAAATATCGATAAGATTAAAATTATCTGGGCGGCTGGCGCTAGTTTGCTCAACCCTCCACTCTCCCGATAGCTATCGCGGATCATTTTTTACGTAAACTTTTACTAGGCCAAAACAGCACTTATAAAACTTTGATCTTTGAAAAAATTACCCACTTGAAACAACATAGAGCCCATTTTTGTTTTCAGAATAATTTATAATTTACTCAATCTTAGCCGACTTCAAAATAGATTCCAATTCAAACTGCAGGTTCCGCTTAGATACGGAAGGGGCATAGGTAAAACCTTCCAAGATAAGGTACCGATTGTTTTTTTCATCGCGGACGGCATAGTTTATAAAGGGACCGCCCATCCAAGCGCCTTTTACTTCCCAAGTTCCCTTGGTTTCGTACGCAAAGTGTCCATCAATTTTAGATTTAAATAGGTATGGAGCGTAAGCATCTTCGGTAATAAATTGCCCATCGTCCTCCACGGGCAATAATTTACTGCCAATGGAATCCCTAATCTTTATGATGTCTGCAACGGCGGTGGTATCGTTTTTTATCAGGGTCAATGGCACTTCATACACAAGAATATTGGTGGTTCCATCCTTTAAATCTTTCCGCAGCCAGAAAAAATTCTCGGCGCCTTTTGCAATTCGGTAGGCGCTGGGCACTTTAAGGCTAACCCCCATTTTATTTTTTAATGAATCGGTTTTTAAAAGAGAAATAGCCGTTCTACGCTGTCTTTCCTTGATTTCGGAAGCCTT
This sequence comes from Aequorivita marina, assembly GCF_031631895.2. Lineage (NCBI taxonomy): Bacteria > Pseudomonadati > Bacteroidota > Flavobacteriia > Flavobacteriales > Flavobacteriaceae > Aequorivita > Aequorivita marina. The sequence continues at coordinate 48,875 of NZ_JAVMBW020000019.1, read as the reverse complement.
GAAATTTTCAATGATTTTCGCCGAATTTTTATTTATAAGCTCCACAAGCTTTTCTTCCGAAGTGGCTTTAATCAGCGCTCCGGCCTGTGGTTTTGCATATTCGTTTTCGGCTATAGACACCTTGTCATCATCGCTTAAAACCACATATAGAAACAGTCTGTTGCTACGTGCGAAACCGTCAAAAGCTTCTGGGGGCATCTGGTTCATGGAAAATAAGGGTTCGTCTTGCGGAAGACCATCCGTTGGCGCGGCAAAATTATTTCTGATGGCCTCGCCAACAATACCGTTCCAAAGTTCGTTGGAAGTGACAATCTGTAAGGCGTTAATGTTTCCAACAGAGTCAGGAAGCAAAGATTTGTCTCTTTTTCCGCTTTCATTACACGAGGTAAAAGCAAGTAACAGCGAAAAAAGTAGGATATGAAGTGATTTCATGAAAAGGATGTTTAGAGGGAACTATCCTTTGTGAATTTTAAGTTTAGTTCCGGGCTTTAGTTTAGTACCACTAATATCGTTCCATTTTTGGATATTTTGAATTGAAACGCCAGGAAATTTTCGGGAAATACTCCATAATGAATCTCCATTGCGCACCGTATAGGTTTTTTCTGAGGTATTACTCCTTGAAGCAGCATTACTTGCAATGTTCTGAGGGGTCTTTTTAGGAAAGATAATAAGGTTTTGACCAATACGTAAGGAATTGCTTCGCATGTTGTTCCAGTTTCTAATTTGGCTCACTCCAACCCCATATCTTTCGGCAATTTTCCCTAAGTAATCTCCTCTTCTAACGCGATACCGTATTTTTTCGGGTTTTGCTTCTACCGCTTCAAGTTCATCTTCTAATTCTTCCGTAGCAAAGGCATAAATGGCATCTTCGTTATTAACAAACGTGCCCACAACCGTTAGCGGAAGGCGTAATACATAGTTTTCATCTTTTACCACCGGGATTACCCCTAATTTATAGGCGGGATTTAAAAATTCCAGTTCTTCCCTATCCAAATTGGTCAGTTTTGCAACTTGGTCTAAAGTAATTTGTTTTTTTACCCGAATGGTATCGGTAGCAACAAACGGAATTCTGGAAGCTTGTTTCTCAAAACCGTGTTCTTCGGCATATTCAAAAATATACATGGTGGCCAAAAATGCAGGCACATAACCAGCGGTTTCACGTGGAAGATAGTTGCGAAGGTTCCAATAATTGGTTTTTCCACCCGAACGACGTATCGCTTTAGACACGTTCCCTGGCCCTGAATTGTAAGCGGCAAGCGCTAGATCCCAATCGTTAAAGCTGTTGTTTAGGCTGTGTAAGTATTTACAAGCCGCTTCGGTAGCTAAAATTGGATCTGAGCGTTCATCTACATACGAGTTTACATCTAACCCAAACATTTTTCCCGTGGGGTACATAAACTGCCAAAGCCCTGTAGCGCCAACCCTAGACTTAGCTGTAGGATTAAGTGCAGATTCCACAATGGCCAAATATTTTAGCTCTAACGGCAGGTTGTGCTTATCGAGTTCCTGCTCAAAAAGCGGAAAGTAATATTCGCTTAACCCCATCAAGCGCGTCAAGGATCTTCTTCGGTTTTTTAAGTATTGTTTTATAACACTTTCTAAAGATGGGTTATATTCCACATTAAAAGGCGTGCGGGCATTGAGCTCTTTTAAGCGCTGTTTTAAAACTTCGGTGGGAAGTTCAGCATATTCTACCGGCTCATAATCTTGATTGACGATACTGTTATAAACATCGTCAAACAAATCAGATTTATATACTTCATTTAACCAAAGGCTATCCTTTTCTCTAGCCAAAGCCATATCCTGAAGGTTATAAACGATACTATCCTTTAGATTAGTGGCGACAACTGTTGAAGGTAATTCTGAAGAAATGGATGTCACTTTTATGGAGTCTGCAACTTGAATTTTTTTTGTGTCCAAGTTTTTACCCTGCTTTTTATTTTGGCTCATACTTACGCCAAAGACCAGCAACAGCAAAAGTGGTAGAATTTTATTAAATTTCATCAGCAATAATTTATCGTTTAAAGGACTTGGCAAGTTAAACCTTACCAATTGAAAAATCCTGTTTTAAGCTTTACAAATAAGTTTCTCAACGTCTGTAACGCTTTTTTGATTAAAAAGTTATGTCAAAAATAATAATACGTAAAAATATTGAAAAAATATTCCTTCAAGTACCTAAATATAGGGATTATTAAGGTTTTTACAAAAGTGCTTCAATACCGGGAAGTGTTTTGCCTTCAAGCATTTCCAACATTGCACCGCCACCGGTTGAAACATAACTCACTTTATCATTGAGCTTAAATTTATGAACAGCAGCAACCGAATCTCCACCGCCAACTAAGGAAAAAGCACCATTATGGGTAGCTTTAGCAATATTTTTCCCCAAGATTTGGGTACCCTCAGCAAAGCTATCCATTTCAAAAACCCCAACTGGGCCATTCCATAAAATCGTTTTTGACGCTAAGATCACATCTTGGAAAATTTCATTGGTTTTTGGCCCTACATCCAAGCCCATCCAACCGTCTGGAATGGTATTTACAGCTTCAATCTTGGTGTTTGCAGTATCAGAAAAGTCGTCTGCAATTACAGCATCAACTGGCAAATGTACCTGAACATTTTTAGCTTTCGCCTCGGCCAAAATCTCAAGGGCTAAATCTTGCTTATCGTCTTCTACCAAGGAGCTACCAACTTTTCCACCTTGCGCTTTTATAAAGGTAAAGGCCATGCCACCACCGATAATTAAGTGATCGATTTTATCGAGAATATTTTCAATAATCGTAATTTTTGACGAAACCTTTGCACCTCCAATGATTGCTGTTACCGGTTTTTCGTTCGATTCCAGTACCTTCCCTACATTTTCAACTTCGGAAGCGAGCAATAGCCCAAAATATTTATTGTCTGGAAAAAAATCGGCAATAATAGCAGTTGAAGCATGAGCGCGATGCGCAGTTCCAAAGGCATCATTGACGTAAACATCGCCCAATTTTGAAAGTTTTTCAGCAAAATCACGATCGCCCTTAGTCTCTTCGGGATGGTAACGAAGGTTTTCCAGTAAAAGAATTTCTCCAGATTTTAGGTCAGAAACCGCGGCTTCAACTTCCTGGCCCACGCAGTCTGCAACAAATTTTGGCTTCACGCCAATGGTATTAGATACGGCACTTACAATATGTTGTAAGGAAAATTCGGGCTCTTTAGCTTTTGGTCTTCCTAGATGCGACATTAATATACAGCTGCCGCCGTCTTCCAAGATTTTAAGGATGGTTGGTTTTGCCGCTTCAAGACGTGTTGCATCGGTTACCTTAAATTCATCATTCAAGGGAACGTTGAAATCTACCCGGATAAGAGCTCTTTTTCCTTTAAAACTTATATCGTTAACTGTTTTCATATCTGTAAATTTTGATTGCAAATATAGTTGTTTTGCCCTTTTTAAGTAGTAATTCACAGAGCAACTCAAATTATATCACATAAACAATAGAATTTGTGGAAATCTGAAAATAGCAACAGTGAAAAGATACGGCCAAAATTGCTTAGATTTGCGCATGGATTTCTCAGAAGTTATTGGTCAAAAACATATAAAATCGCATTTATCAAAGACCATTGAAAATGGCCGTATTCCGCATGCTCAGTTATTTTCCGGCGTTAATGGAAGTGGGCTGTTACCCACTGCAATTGCATATGCTTCGGCGCTTTTGTGCAATCAATATGAAAAACAAAGCCCGGAGTACATTACCTGTAAAAATAAGGTTGCGAAACTAAGTCATCCCGATCTACATTTTGTTTACCCCGTAAATACCAGTGATAGCGTTAAAAAGCATCCAATTTCAGACAATTACACTGAAGCATGGCGCGATTTTGTACGCAACAATCCCTACGCTTCCCTTTTTGAATGGTTACAAAGTCTTGGCATTGAGAAAAAGCAAGGGAATATTAGCAAGTATGAAGCCGAAAACATCTCTAAAAAGCTGGCCTTAAAATCGTTTGAAGGCGGTTATAAAGTTATGATAATTTGGATGGCGGAAAACATGAATACCGAATGTGCCAATAAAATTTTAAAGTTGGTTGAGGAGCCCGCTGATAAAACCGTGCTTTTACTTTTAAGTGAAAACGAACAGCAGATTATAACTACCATTCGTTCACGTTGCCAAAAACTGGATTTTCCTTTACTATCAGAATCTGATATTGCAAAGCATTTAATAGAAAACCAAAAAACAGAGCAGCATCTTGCTTTAAAAACAGCACGAAGGGCCCGTGGTAATTTTAATACCGCGCTTCAACTACTACAAGAAACTGGGCAGGATGAAATTTTTGAAGAATGGTTTATTAGTTGGGTGCGTACTGCATTTAGGGCAAAAGGAAACAAAGGGGCAATAAATAACTTGTTGGAATGGAGCGATGCACTTGCTGGAAAAGGTAGGGAGACCCAGAAAAAATTCCTGAATTATTGTATTGAAGTGTTTCGGCAATCCTTACTTAAAAATTATAAAGCAGATGCGTTATTGTTTTTTGAAGCCAAGGATGAAACTTTCTCACTTGCCAAATTTGCACCTTTTGTTCATCAAAACAACATTTTTGAAATTAACAAAGCCCTAGAAGATGCTTCGTACCACATTGAGCGAAACGGAAATGCCAAAATCATATTTACAGACCTCTCCATAAAATTGACACGACTTATTCACAAAAAAGAACTAGCATAAGTTATTTTTATCAACAATAGAGATAGATAGATTCTACCTATTGATTTTGATGCGTTTTAAGGTTATTTTACAGTGTAATCAACAAAATCTTATGGTGAAAGCTATTGTTTGGCACAAAACCAGCTTAAAAACGCTTTAAATAGCCTATTTGGTTTTTCGAAAGCAATAAATGTGTGAGGAATACTGTTTTGAGCGCTTTGCACTGATATTCGACTTTAGACCGATCCAAAAAGCTTTTAATGAAAATTTTCTACCTGTTTTATATTTTTCGGAAAGCAGACTTACATAAAAGGAATCAAAAATCATTGGTTTTGTTTCTTCCAAAACAAAATGATCTGCAAACAAATGTTGCATCGTGTCTTTTGAAAAATGCCAAAGGTGTCTTGGAACATCAAAGGCGGCCCAAAATTCATTATAGTATTTTGCGTCGTAGCTTTTAAAGTTTGGTACTGCAATTATAAGACTTCCATTTGGCTTTACTAAATCTGATAATTTAGAAATGGTTTCGTCCAAATTAGGAATATGTTCTAAAACATGCCACAGACTAATCACATCAAATTGTTGTCCCTGAAAATAATCTAGCTTAGACTCTAATTCAATTCCTTTTTCTGAAGCAAGCTTACTGGCGTTTTCATTTGGTTCCATTCCATAAACCTGCCAACCTTTATCTTTTGCAACTTTTAAAAATTCGCCTGTGCCGGCGCCAACATCCAACAAAGTCCCTACTCCCGAATTCTGCTTATAAATTAGTTTTGTTTTTTTCTGGAGCGACCATTTCTTTACGAGTTGATATAGGCTGGAAAACAAACCGCGTTTTTCATCGGTATGCGAAATGTACTCTTGGCTTTCGTAATATTTGGCGAGGTTTTCTGGCTTAGGCTGTGGCGAAGTTTTTAGCATATCAAATTCGGCATCATACACCAAGTTGAATGATTCACCAGACACCAGATAGTCTTTTGTCTTTAAATATGGTTTTGTTTGCTGGCTCAAAGAAGGTTATTTATGAAATTGGATTTGGGAGTGTTCCACGTGAAACAATGAACTTAACGCCCCATATACACGAGTAGTACAGAAACATCATTTGGGGAAACACCGCTAATTCTTGAAGCCTGTGATACAGTTGCCGGTTTAATTTTAGTCAATTTTTCCCGTGCTTCATAAGAAAGTGATTTCAATTTTGAATAATCAAACGATGCGGGAATCTTTAGCCCTTCCAATCGGTTCAATTTATCTGCATTGTTTTTTTCCTTAGCGATATATCCAGAATACTTCACTTGAATTTCGGCCTGCTCTATCATTTCGGAATCTAAATTGTTATCCGAAATAAAATTCTTCACAGAATCAATTTCCCTTATATCGTCCATTGTTACTTCTGGTCGTGAAAAGAACTTAAACATTTTATCACTTTGCTGAACCAAAGCAGAATTTTTCGCTTCAAAAATTGGGTTAATTTCTTCTGGCTTTACGCTGGTATCTTTAAAAAACTGAACAAAGGCTTTAGATTTTTCTTGCTTATCCTCCATTTTCCGCATCCGATCGTCACCCGCCAAACCTATAGCATGTGATTTAGGAGTAAGGCGAAAATCTGCATTATCCTGCCTTAGCAAAGTTCTATATTCCGCACGCGAGGTAAACATTCTATACGGTTCCTCAGTTCCCTTTGTAATAAGATCGTCAACTAAAACCCCAATATAAGCTTCATTCCGTTGTAAGGTAAACGGATCTTTTTCATAAACTTTTAAGTGCGCATTTATCCCAGCCATCAAACCTTGCGATGCAGCTTCTTCATAGCCGGTAGTTCCATTAATCTGTCCTGCAAAATAAAGTCCAGAGACCAATTTGGTTTCTAAGGTATGTTTTAACTGAGTTGGCGGAAAATAATCATACTCAATAGCGTACCCCGGACGGAAAAAACGAACATTTTCAAACCCAGCCACCTGCTTTAAGGCCTTAAACTGAATATCTTCAGGCAAGGAAGTAGAAAAACCATTAACGTAGTATTCCACAGTATCCCAACCTTCGGGTTCAACAAACAATTGATGCCTGTCTTTATCAACAAAACGGTTAATCTTATCTTCAATAGAAGGGCAATATCTAGGGCCAGTACTCTGTATGGAGCCGTTAAACATTGGGGATCTGTCAAAGCCTTCACGTAAAATATTATGAACCTCTAAACTGGTATGGCTCATATGGCAAGACCGTTGATTGGTCAAAGGCATCGTTTGGTCTGAAAAAGAAAACTTTTCAGGAACTTCGTCTCCAGGTTGTTCTATCATTTTAGAAAAATCTAAAGATCGCCCATCAACTCTTGGTGGCGTTCCGGTTTTCATTCTTCCGGCTTCAAAGCCTAAATCAATCAAATCTTTGGTAATTCCAACAGATGCTTTTTCACCAGCTCTACCTCCTCCTAACTGTTTTTCACCAATATGAATTAATCCGTTAAGAAAAGTTCCATTGGTAAGCACAACACTCTTTGCACGAATCTCTAAACCAAGAGAAGTTCTAACACCTTTAACAGCACCGTTTTCTACAATAATACCAGAAATCATTTCTTGATAGAATTCTAAATTCGGAGTTTGCTCAAGCATCAATCGCCAAGTTTCGGCAAATCGCATTCTATCACTCTGCACTCTGGGACTCCACATTGCAGGACCTTTAGATTTGTTAAGCATCTTAAACTGTATAGCAGTCTTATCAGAAACAATCCCACTATAACCACCCATAGCATCAATTTCGCGCACAATCTGACCCTTAGCGATACCACCCATAGCTGGATTGCAACTCATCTGCGCTATGGTTTGTAGGTTCATGGTTACCAATAGCGTTTTAGAGCCCATATTGGCCGCCGCGGCAGCTGCCTCTGAACCGGCATGTCCGGCTCCAACAACAATTACATCAAATTCATTTGGAAACATAAAACATCTTCATTGTTCCACGTGGAACATTTATTCTTTTTCTATTTTTTCGGGGTGCAAAAGTACAATAAATATATTACATGCAAATTTCTAATCCAATTCACTACTAGGAACTTGCAAGTAATTTCAAAGCTTCATCTTCTATATAACGCATAGAAGCTTCCTCTTCTTCAGTTTTGTCTTTATAACCGCAAAAATGAAGGATTCCATGAATCATAACGCGGTGCAACTCGTCATTAAAACTGGTGTTGAAATCTTGGGCATTCTCAGCAACACGTTCCACAGAAATAAAGATTTCACCGTTAATTTGTTTCCCTACCTTATAATCGAAACTGAGAATGTCAGTTAGCGTGTCGTGATTCAAAAATTCAACATTCAGTTTATGCAGATAGTCATCATCACAAAACACATAAAGCAAATCGCCAAGCTCAAAACCCTCACGAGTGACAATATTTGTAATCCAGGCACTCAAACGAGTTTGGTTTTCTAATTGAAAATCGGTTTCAAAATTAAAATCAATCATTTTTCTGCTTAAAATAGTCTTGTACCTTATTTTTATAATCTTGGCGCAAAGGTAAGGCCTCCCTATTTAAAATTTCGGTAGTGTTAAAATATTTTTTAATATCCTCAGGAGAATTTAAAAGCGTATTTCTATATTCCTTTTTATTGGTTTGAGCCTCTCGTTTTTCTTCCTGTCCTTGCTCAAAAGTAGCCTTATCTAATTTGAGCAACTCATAGTTCAAATTAAGCATTTCTTGAAGCGTACCTTGATTAAAACCTTTCTCTAACAATTGTTGTTCAATGCCTTCCATTTTCCGCAAAATACCATCCGTATTTCCTTTATACCCCGCCTTTCGAAGTCGGTCTTCAAGTTCTTTCCTTAATTGTTGTTGTTGTTTATAAATTTCGAAAAGTTCTCCACTCATCTCCTCACTATTACCTTGTGATTTTGAGTTCTCACTTTCTTTACCGCCATTCTTACCGCTCTTGCCGTTATCGCCACTTCCTTCACCATCGCCATCACCTTCACCTTTGCCATCGCCTTTCCCTTTGCCCTCGCCTTGTTGCCCATCTCCTTTTTGGCCTTCCTTGCCCTCTTCACCTTGTTTGCCTTTTTCACCCTTATCCATACCATCTTTCATTTGTTCACTCAGGCTTTCTTGCTTTTGAATAATATCTGGCAATTGAAATCCTCCGCCACCACCTTGGCCTGGCGCGGGTTGTCCCTTTCCAGAACCAGAGCCCATCGCCATTTGCATTTGCATCTGCATGTTGTTCAATATTTCGCTGAGCAATACAGCTAAATCATTAGCGCCTTTTACAGTATATCTCTGATTACCAACACTTTGTTGCTTTCTATTCTGTGCCAAACGGTCTAAGGATTTATTAATATTATAAGACATTTCGGTGAGCGTATTATTGATTTTCTCACCAATTAAAGGTTGTCTTAGCGACAATTCAAAAATACTGTCGTCTATATGTTCAAAGTTGTTTTTAAGATCATTTTGGATAGTCAGTTTCTTACCAAATATTGGATTTCCATATTCCATAGCTTTAAAAGACTCCATCAACGCTTCCTGATTAAAGGAGAAAACAATAAGGTTCTTTACTATTTGACGGAGCATTTTAGCATCTTCCTCCATAGATTCCATACCGCCACTTTGCATTTCTTCCTGCATTTGCTTCCCCATTTGCTTCATTTTTTCACCAGCTTTTTTTTGGCTTTTACCAGCTTCGCTTGGTTTGCTTTCTTCAAGTTTTTCCGTTGCATTTTGTTGCTCCTCGTCAATTTCTTGCTCGGTGGCTTCATCATTTGGTATATCCATAGGTTTTTTTAGACCCTCGTTTTCCTTTTGCAAATCGTCCATTTGCTTTTTGAGTTCCTCAAATTTTTTATTGAGTTCCTCTTGGGCTTCAACGGTGTTTTCTTCTTCAGATTTCTCTGAAAGTTCTTCTTGCTCCTCCCCTAACTTGGTTAATTCCTCAGCCAACTTTTCGGCCTTTTTCTCTACATAATATCTTTTGGTAAGCTCCAAAAGCTGCTCCAGATTTTTCTCTTGATTTGTATTCTGTTTGGAAAGTTTTTCAAGCTTTTCGGTTAATTCTTCTTTCTGAATTTTATCTTGAAGCTTCTCAAGCTCCTCCAATAGCTTTTCATTTTCTTTGAGCCGTTCTTCATTTTCGTCAAGCCGTTTTTCCAACTGTTCCTTAAACGGATCATTTTCCTTTTTTTCGGGTTGAAAGTTCTCTAACTCCTCTTTCATTTCTTTTGAGAAGTTCTTCATCATTTCTTCCTGCTGCTGTTGCCGCTTAATAAAGTTTTTGAGTTTCTTTTTATCGTTGTAGTTTAAATCCTTTTTTTCTTTCTGCAATCTTGAAAGTTCTTCTAAATTTACTTTTGCATCTTTCAATTTATCCAAGGATTTATCCAATCCTTTTATAGCGTTTTGTTGCTTCTGAAGTTGCTCGTTCTCCAATTCGTCTTTTGTTAACTTTCTGAAGGAATAAGTTCCAGACTTTGTGGATTTATAATTGTGGATAGCGTCATTGTCAAATACTTCAAAATAATACTCATAGGAAATACCCTCTTCTAAAACTAGGGCGCCTGGAAATGTGTAGGTAAACTGATCAAAATTGGTTTTATTCACAGGTAAATTCTCAGTTACAGCCTCTTTCTCTTCACCTTCGGGAAAATAGACCAAACGCAGTTTTGTGAGTCCATAATCATCAGAAATCTGACCTAAAAAGAAAACGCGCTGACTGCTTGTTGAATCCCGTTTTGATTGAACGCTAATTTCGGGGTATTGATCTTTCACAACATTCAAGGCAAAGGAGAGGTTTTCATAATCCTTCAACTTCTTATTAGATGTAGTAATGGTATAGTCCAATTTGCTATAAATTCCCTTTTGTAAGTTAAAGACATCGCCATTTTGGGTAAAGGAAAAACTGGTATCGGCAGCCTTTAAGCTCACGGCATCGGTATTTTTAGTGGCAACTTTCCACTTTACGCGCGTTCCTTCAGGAATAGTAGCATTACCGGTACTTTTTAAGGTTTCATCGTTTTTTCCGGTGTACGAAGGATAATCCAATATCATTTCAAAATTTAACAGCGAAGGTGTTTTGACAATATCTAAAGTGTAAGGTCTAGAAGTAACCTTGTTGGCGGTTAAATTAAAATCAATGGTTTCCGAAGGCTGTTGAAATGTGTATTGAAAAGTCCCCGGGGCAGTTTGCTGCATATAATAAGATTCCCCATTATAATTGATACTGGCATTTTCCGGAATAAGGTTTCCATCGGCGCGAACATTTAACGTAAAAGGCTTCTGTTCTAATGCGTTAAGATCCTTATTTAGCACCACAAAAGTAAAGGGTGCAGGCGGTTCAAAAGCCATATCATAATGCACTACGCGTTGATAGCTGCTGGAAAAAATATCGGTGCCACCCAAAACGCTAAAGACGATATAGATGAAAACTGGAATGGCAAAATATTTAACGTACTTGGCATTGGTTTTAAAATTAACTGCACTTTTAAAAGGAATTGGCTGTAACTCATCAGCTTTTTGTTCAATACTTGCCGCAAGCAACTCACCTTCTCGCTGGTTGTGATTCAATTGAATTAGGTTGAGTAATTTGTCGTTTACCTGCGGAAAATGGTTTCCAATTATTCTTGAAGCTTCTTCGTGGTTAATCCCTTTTTGAAGTTTAAATAACCTGGCCAACGGAAAGGCAATAAACCGAAAAAATAGTCCAAGCTCTACCAGTATAAAAGCCCAAAATAGCAGTCTTCTTCCCAAAGGGTTTAGCCATAAAAAATATTCAACAAGCAGCGTAACCAACAGATAAAGCAACCCGATAGCCAAAAAAAGAATACTTCCTTTTATTAACTCATTGGTGTAATATTTCTTGATAAATTCCTCCAGTTTTCGCTGGATGATGTTATAACTGCTCATAAACTCCTGTAAAGGCAGGCATTTTCTCCCACCAGTTTGTTTAATTAACTAGATACCCACAAGGTATTGAAAAGCTTGTAGGATACAATATTCAAAACTCCTAAAATACAATAATATTTTGTTCCTGCCACGTTGCAAATAACACACCAATTTATTGAAATACTAGACAGGGCATAGACTTTAAAATAAGACAACATAATTGTACCTTTGCAGCTTCAAAAAACATAATAAATCTCAGCAGTATCGCCGAGCAGAATTAAAAAACAGGAATATATGTCACAAAAAGTTCGGGTGCGTTTTGCTCCAAGTCCAACAGGGCCTTTACATATAGGTGGTGTTCGTACCGCCCTATTCAATTATTTATTCGCCAAGAAACACGATGGCGATTTTCTTTTACGCATTGAAGATACAGACCAAAATAGATATGTTGAAGGTGCCGAAAAATATATTGTGGAAGCATTAGAGTGGTTAAATATTCCCTATGATGAAGGTCCAGGGAAAGAAGCTGACTGCGGTCCGTACCGCCAAAGCGAACGTAAAGATGTTTATAGTGCCTACGCCGATGCCTTGATTGAATCTGGTAATGCATACTACGCTTTTGACACTGCCGAAGAACTTGAAGCACACCGAAACGATCACGAAGCAAAGGGAAAAACCTTTATCTACAACTGGCACAACCGATTAAAGCTAAATAATTCATTAACTCTTTCTGCGGAAGAAGCACAACAAAAAATTGATGCTGGCGAAGAATATGTTATTCGTTTTAAATCTCCTGAAGATGAAACACTTCATTTAAATGACATAATCCGAGGTGAAATGCAGGTAGAAACCAACGTTCTAGACGATAAAGTCTTGTTTAAAAGCGATGGTATGCCAACCTATCACCTGGCGAATATTGTGGACGACCATTTAATGAAAATTACTCATGTTATCCGTGGTGAGGAATGGCTTCCGTCCTTGGCACTTCACGTTTTACTGTATCGTGCTTTTGGATGGACAGCACCAGAATTTGCACACCTACCCTTAATTTTAAAGCCTACTGGTAACGGAAAATTAAGCAAACGCGATGGTGATAAAATGGGTTTCCCAGTATTTCCGTTACAATGGAAAACTGCCGATGGCGATCTATTTTCAGGCTATCGCGAAGATGGCTATTTACCCGAAGCCGTAGTCAACATGTTGGCGTTCTTAGGCTGGAATCCGGGTACCGAACAAGAAATATTTAGTTTAGAGGAGCTTATTGCCACTTTTGAATTGGAACGCGTTCACAAAGCAGGAGCAAAATTTGATCCAGACAAAACAAAATGGTTTCAGCATCAATACTTACAAGAGCTTAGCGATGAAAAATTGACTCATAAATTTGAGCAACTTCTTCAGGCCAAGAATATTTCCACGGGAAATTTAGATCTAACCCAAATTGCCACGCTGTTAAAGGAGCGCGCAAGCTTTGTAAGCGATCTTTGGGACCAAGGCAGCTTCTTCTTTCAAGCCCCTGAAACCTATGACGCAAAAGCTTCAAAAAAGGCTTTTAAAGAAGCTACTCCTCAGTTACTGCAACAGGTTCTTGAGATTTTAGATAATTCGGAAGATTTTTCATCAAAAAACCTTTCTCAGCAGGTAAAAGGATGGATTACTTCGGAAAATATTGGCTTTGGAAAAGTAATGATGCCGCTGCGTTTGGCCTTAGTTGGCGAAATGAAGGGCCCAGATGTATTCGAAATAATTTCAATTTTAGGAAAAAATGAAAGCCTATCCCGCATAAAAAAGGCAATCCAATTTATGGACTAAGCCCTACGCATAAATATACAAAATAGAACAATAGCGTCCTAAACGTTCATAAGGTAACCATTGAAAGCCCTTGTTTAATGGGGCTTTAGAGATAATATGAAGCTTAGGGGGCTGTAATTGAGAATTCCTGTTTTTTGGCCTATCGAAAATTTATCGTAAAATTTGAAGTGAAGTTCCCGTAAAATTTTAGGCTGTTTNGCTGTTTGAGCCAACAAAGATAGTCATCAGAGTACTGGACTTAAAGGCGAGTTCCTAAAATTTAGGGGACGAACAAAAAATTTAGAGAAAATTTCGTAAGTCTAGATTTTTTTGGTTCGTTTTTTCATCAATGGAAAAAATGAACAGGTTAAATATTTAGGACAGGATTGAAAATAGAACATTTCTTTTAGGTCTTGGTCTAGCGATTAAACCTTATCAATTGCAGTTTAATTTACCGTACAGAAATAGGTTTATTTTCGTATCTTAAACCCTTATAAAATTTATAATAGTTATGGGAGGATTTCTTTTAATACCCGTGTTGGTAGTTGGTATTTTTATTCTACTGGCAAGTTTTTTTACGGTAAAACAACAAACAGCGGCCATTGTAGAGCGTTTCGGAAGATTTTTAAGTATAAGAAATTCTGGATTACAGCTAAAAATTCCTTTGATTGACAGAATTGCGGGAAGAGTTAATTTAAAGATTCAGCAATTAGACGTTATTGTTGAAACAAAGACCAAAGATGACGTTTTTGTTCGCTTAAAAATTTCGGTGCAGTTTCAAGTGCTTGCATTAAAGGTTTATGACGCTTTTTATAAGCTACAAAATCCGCACGATCAAATTACATCATACGTTTTTGACGTTGTACGTGCCGAAGTACCAAAAATGAAATTAGACGACGTTTTTGAACGAAAAGATGATATTGCCATTGCCGTTAAAGCAGAATTAAACGAAGCAATGAGCGAATACGGCTATGATATTATTAAAACCTTGGTTACCGATATTGATCCAGATGTACAGGTAAAAGCCGCAATGAACCGTATTAATGCCTCGGAAAGAGAAAAAGTAGCCGCTGAATATGAAGCAGAAGCCGAACGTATAAAAATTGTTGCTAAGGCTCGTGCCGAAGCGGAAAGCAAACGTTTACAAGGTCAAGGTATTGCAGACCAACGTCGTGAAATTGCACGTGGGCTTGAAGAAAGTGTTGATGTGCTAAACAATGTAGGCATCAACTCGCAGGAAGCATCTGCCCTTATTGTGGTTACTCAGCATTATGACACCCTTCAATCTATTGGCGAGGAAACCAATACTAACCTTATCCTGTTGCCAAATTCACCACAGGCGGGAAGTAATATGCTTAACGATATGATTGCTTCATTTGTTGCAAGCAATCAGATTGGGGAAGAAATGAAGAAACAAAATTTAGCCAAAGGTATTCTCCCAAAGAAAAAGCCTAAACGCGAAGCTCCGCCCCGTGAAGAAGAAGGTGACGATTTAAATTATTAATACAAAAGGCCGCTAAAAATTTTAGCGGCCTTTCTATATTGGTAAACAGATAGAATTTCAACTGTTAATACTTCTCATTTTTTACTGTTTTAATACCTATAATCTTATCTACTACCTTTAAAACAAAAGCTTTTTTCACAATTGCTCCTACCGTATTCGCAATCAAATTCATAGGAGAAAAGGTTTCGTTCATAGTTTCTTTGCTTCTTGTAACCCCAAGTTTCATTTCTTCAAGGTTAATTTGCGATTTTAAACGTAGGTATTTTAAATCTCGATCTATCTCATCAAATGAACTGTATTGTTTCATAATGTATTAATTTCAATATTTACGAGGTGGTTATACTTACTTTTTAATCACTTTTCTAAATTCCTCAACCTCTTTTTCTGCAACGTCTTTAGGTTCGTCATCATCCTCATCAAACAAAAATTTTGAGAATTTGCGTAACATACCTCGCTCTATCAGTTTCTTACCGAAAACATACATAAAAATTAAGAGGATACCATAGAAGGCACCTACAAGAAAGAACCCAACGTAGCTGTGCTCAAAATATGTACCTAGCCAAAAGGCAGCACCAACAGATAAAAAGAGCATAACAAACAAAGAGAGACTTCCAAAGACCAAAAGGTTTACCAAGGATATAGATCCTTTCATGGCAGATTTAAACAAGCGAAGCCTGTAATATTCGGCTGTACTTATACCATAATCTTCAAATCTATCTACTATTTGTTGCAGGCTATCTGTTAGGTTTTTAAACATATTACGAAGTTACCTTTTTGGCGGTTGCTTTCGTTTTGTCAATTTCGGCTTCTCTGTGAAGTTTCGCATTTTGTTTACGTAGCGACTCCAATTTGTCTTCCATAGCCACTAAAATATCATCGGCTTTATAACTTGCTGAAGATAAAGTATCATTCAATTTTTGTTCAAAACTATAGCGTGCCTTTTCAGCTTTTTCGTTTAGGTTACTACTTGTTTTTTTAATTTGTTTGTTTAATTTTTTCTTAGCTTTTTTGCTTTCCTTGTTCAATTTTTCTCGCGTTTCAGAACCTTTATCAGGTGCGTATAAAATTCCAATTCCTGCTCCAATTGCCGCTCCAGTTAATAAAGCTAATAGTGTTTGTCCTGTGTTTGATGCCATTGTATTATTTTTTATTGGTTAATAAATCCAAAGATATGCAAGTATAGTTTTTAGCTCTGTTAATAACCGGTTAATAGTTAATTTTCAATATATAAACTTATCCTAAAAAACCAAAATTTTAGTGATTTTATCTTAAAAAAAGATATATAATTTTATTGAAATGTTAATTATGAATCTAATTTTCCCCAAGAATCGCGTAAGGGAACCGTTCTGTTAAATATTATATTATCAGGCGTTGCATCATAATCTACAACGAAATATCCCAACCGCTGAAATTGGAATTTATCTCCTGGTTTAGTACTCTTCACACTAGGTTCGGCATAACCCGTAATCGTATTCAAAGATTCTGGATTTATAAATTCCATAAAATCCTTGTCTTTATGGCCATCTGGTGAAGCTTCCGTAAACAAACGGTCGTATAGCCTTACTTCAACAGGAAGGGCTTCAGCTTTAGAAACCCAATGCAGCGTTCCTTTTACCTTGCGTAAGGAGGCTTCAGAACCACTTCCACTTTTACTATCTGGATCATACGTACAATGAATTTCCGTAATGTTACCATCGGCATCCTTTACAACACTTTCACCCTTAATAATATATCCGTTTTTAAGACGAACTTCCTTTCCAATAGTCAATCTAAAGAATTTTCTGTTCGCCGATTCCTTAAAATCATTTCTTTCAATAAGTAGTTCTCTTGAAAATGGAACCTCTCTGCTTCCTGCACTTTCGTCTTCCTGGTTGTTTTCGGCCTCCAGCATTTCGGTTTTTCCTTCGGGATAATTGTCAATTATCAATTTTACCGGATCCAGAACGACCATGATTCTAGGGGCCTTTTTGTTTAAATCTTCCCGAACATTAAACTCTAAATGTGAAACGTCAATAATATTATCACGTTTACCAACGCCAATGCTATCTACAAAGTTTTTAATAGATTCTGGTGTGTATCCTCTTCGGCGAAGGCCAGATATTGTAGGCATTCGCGGGTCGTCCCAACCATCTACCACCCCAGCGGCAACTAATTGTGCTAATTTTCTTTTACTCACGATAGTATGACTTAGGTTTCTACGGGCAAATTCGCGTTGTTTAGGGCGTAATTTATCAGGATCTACCACTTGGTCTAAAAACCAATCGTAAAGCTCTCTATGCGGTAAAAATTCAAGTGTACAGAAAGAATGAGACACTTGCTCTATATAATCACTCTCGCCATGAGTCCAATCGTACATGGGGAATATTTTCCAATCTGTGCCCGTACGGTGATGCGCTTTATTAATGGTTCTATACATTACCGGATCGCGCATTAACATGTTGGTAGATTCCATATCAATTTTAGCACGTAGCACATGTTCGCCCTCCTTGGTTTTGCCTAATTTCATTTTTTCAAACAAATCCAAATTTTCTTCAATAGAACGATTTCTATACGGACTCGGTTTTCCGGGGGTATTCGGCGTTCCTTTTTGTTCTGCTATTTCTTCTGAAGACTGCGAATCAACATAGGCTTTTCCGTCTTTAATCATTTCAACGGCCCAGTTATATAATTCCTGAAAATAATCTGAAGCATACCGTTCGTCTTCCCACTCATAGCCCAACCAGGTAATATCGCGTTTTATAGCATCAACAAATTCCTGCTCTTCCTTGGCGGGATTTGTATCGTCAAAACGAAGAAAAACTGGGGCATTATATTTTTCGCCTAAACCAAAATTTAAACATATGGACGAGGCATGCCCTAAATGAAGGTAACCATTGGGTTCTGGCGGAAACCGAAAACACAATTCTTCTTTTTTATACCCGTCTTTAAGATCGTCTTCAATTATGTGTTCAATAAAGTTAAGCGGTGCATCATTGCTCATATAGGCGTAGTTTAAATAATGTGAATTTTTTAAATGAACTGGATCATTTAAGAGCTACAAAGGTAACTAAATAACATAAAAAAGTATCTTTGCGGAAACTAATTACATGGGTACAATTCGATTAAAGAATATTAAGATTTATGCCTTTCACGGGTGTTTGAGAGAAGAAGGACAGATAGGTTCTGATTATTTAGTGAATTTAAAGGTGAAAGCTAACTTGAGTAAGGCTTCAAAAACCGATGAGCTTGCCGATACCGTAGATTATGTATTGCTGCAAAAAATTGTTAGGCAAGAGATGGCCGTACGCGCTAAATTACTGGAACATGTAGCAAAACGAATTATAGATTCTGTCTTAGAACAAGCCGAAATGGTAGCTGAAATACAAGTTTCGGTAGCTAAAAAAAATCCGCCTATTGGCGGCGATGTAGCTGAAGTAAGCGTAACCATGAATGGAAAAAGGTAATTTAATCAGTCGTGTCCGACTAAGATATAAGACCGCTGCGCTGGAAGACATAAGACGTAAGACTTGCTTTTTAATAGATTGAAAACTAGATAAAATTGATTAAACATACTTATTAATTGATAAATTTTGATGCTAAGTATAATAGCATGCTGTCATTAAATAAAAATATTCTAATTGCCTATTATCTTTGACTCAACAAATTTTCTCACTCTTTTAATCGGACACTACTGTAATTTA
This sequence comes from Aequorivita marina, assembly GCF_031631895.2. NCBI lineage: Bacteria > Pseudomonadati > Bacteroidota > Flavobacteriia > Flavobacteriales > Flavobacteriaceae > Aequorivita > Aequorivita marina. The sequence continues at coordinate 30,365 of NZ_JAVMBW020000019.1, read as the reverse complement.
ATGTATAATTATGCTTTTCTAGTTAATTTTTTTTACCTTTGCAAGCCTGTAAATAGGGCATCGTGGCCGAGTGGCTAGGCTCAGCTCTGCAAAAGCTGCTACAGCGGTTCGAGTCCGCTCGATGCCTCAACCAAAAACTGCAATCCAAAAGGTTGCAGTTTTTTTGTTAAAATACTCCGCTGGTTCGCGATTGTATCGCCCTTTTCAAACCCAACCAGAATAGCGAAACAAATATCTAAGATACCATCCAATGCCTCTGAATTCCTGGGTGCACGTGAGAGGAGCTATTTTGAAAGAAAGGCTAAAACGAAAACTATTGTGGATCTTCTAACGGCGGAATTGGTCTTTCAACAGATTGTTGTTTGCCAGGAATACGTTCAAGACCGGCCTCTACTCCTTTTGGAAAAATTCCCTGAATCAATAAAAGTACGCCAAAAGCCAATATTAAAATACTCACCCATTTTTTAGTTTTAAAGATAAACCGAGGCGTCATTTTATTCTTTAGTTTTTTTGCCAGAAGCATTTTTAAAAGATCGGTAGCAAAAAAAGTGGCCAAGACGGTAGTTATAAATAAAAGTACTCCATTTTCTGAAGTAGTTAAAGCATTAGCCATAATTAATACACCTATCCATCCTGCTAATACGCCAAAGTTTACAAAGTTTAAGAGAAAACCCTTTAAAAACAGGCCTCCTAAATTCTTTTTAACTTTTACAGCGTAGTGCTCCCTAACAATTTTAAAAACAGATTTATTGGTTCGGATGTACGAAATGATACCGTATGCCACAAGAATAACACCGCCAAAAATTAGCAATCCTGGATCGTGTTTTACTTGTTCAAGAATTCTATTGGTGCTAAAAAAAGCGATTAGAATAAAGACAATATCAGCAACTATTGCCCCAATATCAAAAAATATTGCTGCTTTAATTCCCTTGGTAATAGCGGTTTCAATGAGTGTAAAAAACACCGGACCAACGGCAAATGCCAGTAAAAAACCGTAGAAAGCTGCGTAGATTAAACCATCAAACATAGTTAGGTAAAAGTACGAAGTTTTTAAAGATAATAGCTTTCAGTGTCTGGGATTATAAAAATAAATAGGTTTTAGCCCAATTAGGTTGTAACCCAAAATCAAAACCTTGTAAGTCTTCCTTTCATTTCAGAATGGATATACCTTAATTGTTGTACCCAAGTAAAAAATTTAGTTTTAAACGATAATTTCACTTATTTGACTGTATATTTGATAGTATCAAATGATAGTATCACGAATGAATCCACCTTACGAAATAACATCAGGAATTTTAAAATTAATAACTTCAATCTCAGAGAAAATAGGAGAAGTAAATGCAAATTTATTAAACAAGCCTTCACCTAAATTGAGGAAACAGAATAGAATTAAAACTATTCATTCTTCCTTGAAAATAGAAGGAAATGCACTTACCGAAGAACAAGTGACAGCACTGTTGGAAAACAAAAAAGTTATCGGTCCAAAAAAAGATGTAATTGAGGTTTTAAATGCGATTAATATTTATGGAAATTTAGAAAAATACAATCCTTCTAACGAAAAATCATTTTTGAAAGCACATCATAATTTAATGGAAGGTCTGATTGAAAACCCTGGAAAATATAGAAATCAAAGCGTTGGAATTATTAAGGGTTCAAAAGTCGAGCATTTAGCACCACCATATGGGAATGTTTCTCACTTAATGAAAGACCTCTTTAAATATTTACAAAATTCAGATGAAATTCAACTTATTAAGAGTTGTGTTTTTCATTATGAAATGGAGTTTATACATCCATTTTTGGATGGAAACGGAAGAATGGGAAGATTGTGGCAAACACTTATTTTAATAGAAAAATATCCCATATTTGAGTTTTTACCTTTTGAGACTTTAATAAGTAATGACCAAGGCAACTATTATCAAGCTTTGGCAGAAAGTGATAAATCAGGAAAATCAACAAAATTTATTGAATATATGCTAGGTATAATTGATATTTCAATAAGTGAGTTACTAAATTTCAATAATAGAACATTAAATGAAAAAGATAGATTAGATTATTATGTTTCCTTAAATAAAACTGAATTTACGCGAAAGGATTATATGAATGTATTTAAAGACATTTCTTCTGCAACTGCAAGTAGAGATTTAAAAAAAGGTACCGAATTAAATCTATTTGAAAAAATAGGAGAAAAGAATAAGACGATTTATCGATTAAAATAATTGGGTAAAATACCCTTTAAAATTAATCCTAGTTGTCATCTACTTACGAATCCTAAAAATATTCTGGACTTGCAAATTTTCTACCTTCGTGCCAGTAGGCAGGTTCGGTTTTCATTTGCCAAGATGAGTGCTTGAAAAACGTAACTGATCATAGACAAATACGTTTGTAATAAAAGCTGATATACCTATTATTTAGACTTTACTTCATCCTTATGGCCAAGCATGGTAAAATCTAAGTGTTTCTTTACTAAATCGGCGTTTTTCACCTTTACGTAAACTTCATCGCCAAGCTGATAAGTGTTCTGTGAACGTTGGCCGATAACAGCAAATTCATCTCTGTCAAACACATAATGATCGTCTCTTAGATCTTGTAAACGAACCATTCCTTCACATTTGTTTGATATAATCTCTATATAAATTCCCCATTCGGTAACTCCAGAAATTACACCCAAAAACTCCTCATCTTGATGGTCCTGCATAAATTTAACCTGCATATATTTTATACTGTCCCGTTCGGCATTGGTAGCTAAACTTTCCATATCGCTACTATGACCACATTTTTCTTCATATTCCGCTACCTTGGCAGATTTTCCTTGCTCTAAATAATGTTGTAATAGCCGGTGGACCATTATATCAGGATACCTTCTAATTGGCGAAGTAAAGTGCGTATAATAATCAAATGAAAGTCCGTAATGACCAATATTTTGCGTGGTGTACATAGCCTTGCTCATACTGCGGATAGCCAGGGTATCTATTAAATTTTGTTCCTTTTTACCCTGAACATCCTTTAAAAGTTTGTTCATTGAAGTTGCAGTAGATTTACGGTCTTTGGTATTTAATTTATATCCAAAACGTTTGATTATATTTTCTAGCGCTGCAATTTTTTCATCGTCTGGTTCGTCGTGAACCCGATAGACAAAAGTCTTTTTTGGATCCTGTTTACCAATAAATTCAGCTACTTTTCTATTCGCCAAAAGCATAAATTCTTCAATCAACTTATTGGCGTCCTTACTTTCCTTAAAATATACGCCTTCCGGATTATTATCCTCGTCCAGAATAAATTTTACTTCCACTTTATCAAAGGAAATTGCTCCAGCTCGCATTCGTTTCGTTCGTAATTTCTTTGCAATAGCATCCATTTTTAATATTGCCGCTGCAACTTCAGGTTTTACCGAGTATTTTTTATCGGTAATAGAGATTTTCTTCGGAATTTCAAGATTTAAAGATTCCTCTTTTGTATTAAAATTGGTCTCTAGAATATGCTGGGCTTCTTCGTATGCAAAACGTGCATCACTTAGCGTAACGGTTTTACCAAACCATTGTTTAATCACTTTTCCTTTTTGATCCATTTCAAACACTGCAGAAAACGTATATTTTTCTTCATTTGGTCGAAGCGAACAGGCATTATTAGATAAAATTTCAGGTAGCATTGGCACCACTCTATCCACTAAATAAACTGACGTTGCACGCTCATAGGCCTCATCATCAAGTTCATTTCCCGGAGTTACGTAATGCGAAACATCAGCAATATGAATTCCTATTTCTACATTGCCATTTTCCAATTGTTGAAAGGAAAGTGCATCGTCAAAGTCTTTCGCATCTTTAGGGTCTATTGTAAAAGTAAGCACGTCCCGCATATCGCGACGTTTCTTTATTTCGGAAGCTTTTATTGAAGTATCAATATTGTTTGCATACGCCTCAACTTCATTAGGAAACTCATACGGTAGCCCGTATTGTGCAAGTATGGAATGGATTTCGGTATTGTGCTCTCCTGGCATTCCCAAGACTTTTAATACCCGCCCAAATGGAGAATCAGCCTTTTCTGGCCAATCTTCCATAGAGACTAGAACTTTTTCTCCGTTTTTAGCACCGTTAATTTTGTTTTTCGGTACAAAAATATCGGTGTACATTTTATAATCGGTAATATCTACAAATGCAAAATTATCTTGAACGTCTATAGTACCCACAAATTCGGTACGTTTACGTTCTATAATTTTGGTGATTTCACCTTCAGACTGACCGCCCTTTTTGCGCTTAAAAACATAAACTTCAACAATATCGCCATTTAAGGCTTTGTTTAAATTTTTACTCTTTACATAGATGTCGTCCTCTAAATCGTCAACAATTATATAACCTTGGCCACGGCCTGCTATATCAACCTTTCCGGTATAGTAATTTTTAGAAGGCGTAAGTATATATTTACCACGGTCTATCTCTTGGATTTTACCTTTATCCTTGAGTTTTTTTAGCTTTTTTATTATTTGATTTCGGCTGCTCGTATCGTCCAATTGAAGTTTTGCAGCAATTTGTTTGTAGTTAAAAGATTTTGAATGGTCTTTCCGAAGAAGATTAAGTATGGTTTGGGAAAGATTTTGAATTTTATTGTTCTTTTTTCTTTTCTTTTTGTTTTTTGGCATAGTTTATTTTGTAATAAGCGTAAAAGTACTATTTCTAAAGCAATAGCATGTTTACATTGGCAAAGTTTTATTATCTTGTTATGGGTTAATGGCTTAGGAAGATATTGGTAATATCCATTTTTGGTTTTAAAGAAAACTTTTTAAGGCGAAACAATAGTTTAACTTAATATACAAAACAATGAAGCATTTTAAGACCATTGCAATATTTCAATATCCCGCAGAGTATGCTGTAATTAAACTCTTGTTTGATCAAGAAGAAATTAGATACGTTTTTTTAAACGAGGCAATGATTAGTGTTTTGCCTTTCTCTTCTAATGCCCTTGGCGGAATCAGACTACAAGTCCATCTTGAAGACATTGCAGCTGCCCAACGCATTATTAAAGATCTTGATTTTCCTTCTAATTTAAATATAGTTTAATTCTTGTGTACTACACCCTCCTTTTTTTTCCATTAAACTTTAAAATTATACTGTCTATAAAAATATTTAATGAATCAATTACCCGACTGATATTAGGTTCTTGACGCTTTTTTGTTAATTTACAACATACTATAGAATTAACAATCATGGTTTAATCAATTTCACCTAATTATCAATCTATTCAGAATCAAGTCTTACTTTTTAAGTCTCGTAGCGTAGCGTTCTAAATTCTAGACGAAAACGATTAATTCTAAAACAAGTTTTTATTGTTATCAACATATATAATATACATCATTTGTTTTTTTATAAATTTTAAAAGAAAAATGCTGATTATTATAGCTTGTTAATAGCTAGCATAACTTTTTGATGTTTTCTTTTGAATTCAATTTATTGCTAGTTAGTAATAGGTTATTAACACTGTATTAATATTTAAAATCCTTGACAATAAGGAGGTAACTGAAGTAATCAACAATTGTCAACAACCTATATTGACAAGTTGACTTTGACAAGTATTTTGTAAATTCATGTTGGTAACCACAAAATAATTGCTCATAATTGAACGGTAAGAAATGCTTACTTTATTTTGTTTTGAAATAATCTTAAACATATTGTAATTATTTTTTACATCTGCAATTTTATTTATTGTATTTCAATAAACAAATATCAACAGTTTTATCAACTAAAAGGGGATAGCCTGGTTAAGAAATTGTTACCATTTAATTTTAAGTAAAAATTTCAAATTTGTTAGTGTTATGCTATTAAAAACAAACGAAATATCCGTACACTTTAATTTTACGCATTATAAGCAAAGTCTAAAAATTCCTGGCTTCTAAATTATTATCTTTGAAAAAAGATAAGAAACTAAAAATACATTTCTTTTATATACAAAATCAATTGAAGAAGTAAACTAACAAACCATCTTCTTCTTTCTAACGCTTTAAAATATTTAATAAAGATGAAAATTTCTATTGGTAACGATCACGCAGGCACGGACTATAAATTTGAAATAGTCTCCTATTTAGAAAAAGAAGGCCACAGCATTATTAATCACGGTACAGATTCAGAATCTAGCGTTGATTACCCAGATTTTGTCCATCCTGTGGCAAATGATGTTGAAAACGGAACGGTAGATTTAGGTATCATAATTTGCGGAAGCGGAAATGGTGCCAACATGACTGCCAATAAACACCAAAAAGTGCGTTCTGCTCTCTGTTGGACTACAGAAATTACCGCCTTGGCACGACAACACAATGATGCCAACATTTTAAGCATTCCAGCACGATTTACCAGTAAACCACAAGCACTTGAAATGGTAAAAACCTTTTTAGCTACTGAATTTGAAGGGGGTCGCCATCAAAATCGAGTTCAGAAAATAGCTTGTTCATAACTTGTTAATACCCTTAATAACTACTTTTTTGGCATTATACCTTATAAAAATAAATACTACATTAATAATTAAATTGGTATAAAATGTCTCATAACCACGCAAAAGATCACGGCCATTCCCATCCAGATTTAAAAGGTAGAAAGTTACTGCTATCTATTTTTTTAAATGTACTTATTACCGTTGCCCAAATTATAGGAGGTATTATATCTGGGAGTCTGTCCTTACTTTCTGATGCACTACATAATTTTAGCGATGTACTTTCCCTTACAGTAAGTTATATTGCCGATAGATTATCAAAAAAAGATGCTTCGGTCACAAAAACCTTTGGGTATAAACGTGCCGAAATATTGGCCGCTTTTGTCAATGCTGCCACTTTGGTTGGGGTGGCTATTTATCTTATTTATGAAGCGGTGTTTCGCTTTTTGAATCCCCAGCCTATTGAAAGTGGCTTGGTTATCTGGCTTGCTATTTTAGGAATTGTGGCAAACGGGTTCAGCGTCTTGCTTCTTTTTAAGGATGCAAAGTCTAATATGAACATGCGCTCTGCATATTTACATTTGTTTACTGATATGGCCGCTTCCGTCGCTGTACTGATTGGTGGTTTATTGATGAAATATTATCAATGGTTTTGGGTAGATAGCCTATTGACGGTGCTAATTGCCATCTATTTATTGATTATGGGTTACGATTTATTAAAAAGTTCTTTTAAGGTGTTGATGCTTTTTACGCCCGATGATTTAAATCTGAAAAAAGTTAGCGAAGTTATTTGTAAATTTCCGGAGATAAAAAATGTGCACCACATGCATATCTGGCAACTAAACGAAGAGGAAACGCATTTAGAGGCACATCTTGATTTTTACGAAGATGTAAGCCTTTCTGAATTTGATGCAGTATTATTAAAGGTTGAAAAGGTACTTTATGATGATTTTGGAATCAACCACGTAACCATCCAGCCCGAACATCAAAAGGACGATCCAAAAGATATTATCGTTCAAGATTGATTTATAAAAACCTATGGAAATTAAAGTAAAGACCTTTGCTGAAGTAACTAAGAAGGAATTGTATGATTTACTGCAACTTAGAAGCGACGTTTTTGTAGTAGAACAAGACTGCGTTTATCAGGATATTGATGGTAAGGATGAACGTGCTTTGCATGTTCTGGGGGTTGAAGATGAAAAAATAGTGGCCTATGCCCGTTGTTTTGAATCTGGCGATTATTTTGACCATGCTGCTATTGGCAGAATTTTGGTGCGTGAAAATTACCGTAAACTGGGTTATGGCCATAAAATTACCGCAGCCTCTATAGATGCGATAAAAAGCAAATACAAAGCCGATACTATAAAAATATCGGCCCAGGTGTATTTAATTACTTTTTATGAAAGCCATGGTTTTAAAACCACGGGCAATCGGTATCTGGAAGATGGCATCCCCCATATTGCTATGGTTAGAGTTTAATAAGGTTTTTCTCCAGATTAAGTTCTTTAAGCATTTCATCCGTAAACTTATAATGCCCACGGCGGGTAATAATTTTAAAACGCTGATTTCTCATGCGGGTTATTGTATCTAAAAATTGCCATTTTGATTTTAGTAAACGCGGTTCTTCCGTTTTTAAACTAATTTCAAAATAATGTTTAATACCAGCACGATCGGCAACAATATCTGGTGTTATTACTACATCGCTATCTTTTTTATGATACGATTTTGGGATCTCATAACCTTCCACATCTGCCTTGATGTGTTCAAAGCCCCGGCTCTCTAAATAGGCTACGGATTCTTCTAGAATCTCTTTGTTTTCGTCTCTTTCTGATTTTACCATAACCGCTAAGCTACGAAAATATTGATTAATTATCGGTTAACAATATGTTAACTATTATCTTTTTTATCCGTAACGTATTAATATACTGCAAAATAGCGCTTTTTAAGTAATCTATTAAAACTTTTTATCTTGATTTAACAAATAGATGATGTTCTTTTTAAACAACGTAAATTTGAAGTGTAATTCTAAATAATTATGATAGTAAAAATCTTTAAAACAGGTGCTTATATACTTGCATTTATTTTCTTGAACCTTGTTCAAATTCAAGCTCAAACGGGATGCATGGATTCCCTAGCTATTAATTACGATTCCGAGGTTATTGAAAATGATGGCAGTTGTACTTACGAGCCGGTGCTTATTTCGCCCATAAATAGTTATGCTTTAGATTCTCTTTTATATGAAACTTCAGGACTTATTTATTGGGACAATAACCTATGGACTCATAATGATAATACCGATACAAACATTTATAAACTAGACCCCGCTAATGGTGCAATAGTAGATAGTCTTTCTTTACATTCTCAGGTAAATACGGATTGGGAGGAGATTTCGCAAGATGAAGATTATATTTATATAGGCGATTTTGGAAATAATGTAAATGGCAATAGAACCGATCTTAAGATAATTCGCATTAACAAATCTTCTATTTTAACAGGAACGCCCCAAATGGATTTTATAAATTTTGGGTATGAAGATCAAACCAATTTTACACCTAAAGGAACCAATAATACAGATTTTGATTGTGAGGCTTTTATTGTAACCAAAACAGCTATTTTTCTATTTACCAAGCAGTGGGTAAACAATGAAACGCGAATATATAAACTGCCTAAAACGCCAGGTACCTATAAAGCCGAATTGCAGGACACCTATGCTATTAATGGGCTGGTAACGGGTGCCGTTTATAATAAGGATAAAGGTGTTATTGCACTGAGCGGCTACAGTAATTTTATGCAAGCCTTTATTTTTCTTTTATACGATTTTAAGGAAACCGATTTCTTTGGCGCTAATAAACGGCGATTGGAAGTTAATTTACCATTTCATCAAGTAGAAGGTATTACTACAAATGATGGTTTTAATTATTTTCTAACAAACGAAAGGTTTGATACCGCAGGTACCATCCAACAATTGCATATTGTTGATCTTTCTATGTATGTAAAGAAATAATTCAATATAAGAATGAATATTTTATACATTTACCTTAAAATCTTCCTATATCTTCCAGAGTCATTTAATATAGACACGGCTTCCATAATTTCTGGATTGTGCTCAATATGATAGTTATACAAGCCTTCACGATAAAAATAGCGTTTTAATATTTCATCTTTTAATAAAGATTCAATCTCTACTTTTTTATCTATAATAGCCTTATCCTTAGCCTTATCAATAGCAGCTAACAATTGGTTGTAACTCGCAGTAATTTCTTTGCTCATTCCATCGTCTTCAGAAATTTTTAAACCTTCGGCAAACTTGCGTTCGGTTTCGGTTTCATATTCAAAATCGTTCTTTTTTAAGAAACTGATAAAATCCTGAAAATCGGTTTCTTCAAATTTAAAGTTTTCCCAAGTGTCCATTTTATGGCTGTAATAATATTTTGTGGCATAATCAAAAATGGCATTGTCCTTTAATAGCGCTGTGGTAATTGCACTATAAGCAGCCGATTCCAATTCAACGTCTGGCAATATTCCGCCGCCATCATATACGGTTCTGCCTCCCTTGGTCTTAAAGGCATTATATTCATTAAGGTCTCTGCGGATAGGATCGCCGTTTTCATCCCGATGCCAGTAATCTAACGCCTGGATACATCTTCCACTTGGGGTGTAATAGCGCGAAATGGTCACTTTTAACTGTGTTCCGTAGGTCAATTTTTTTGGACGCTGAACAAGACCTTTTCCAAAACTCCGTGCGCCAACAATCACAGCACGGTCTAAATCCTGAAGTCCTCCAGAAACAATTTCGCTGGCCGAAGCACTTCTACCATTGACCAATACCACCAACGGAATTTCGGTATCTACAGGTTGTTTCTTGGTTTTATAAACTTGATTGTATTTTTCAATAACCGATTTGGTAGTTGTAATCACCTGCCCTTTATCCACAAAAAGGTTTACTACACTAATAGCTTCATTGAGCAGTCCCCCGGGATTTCCACGTAAATCTAAAATTAGTTTTTTTGCACCCTGCGATTTAAGATCCATTAAGGCGGCTTTGGTCTCAAAAGTGGTTTTTTTATTAAAACGACTTAAAACAATATAGCCAATATCGTTGTTTAACAACTTGTAAAACGGCACTGCATTTAGTTCTACTGCGCCACGAGTGATGGTTGCCGTTTGTGTTTTTCCTTGGCGGAGATAGGTAACTTCCACTTTAGAGCCTGGGGTTCCCTTTAATAAATCGCCAGCTTGCTCTTCTAAATCGGCAATGCTAAGGTCTCCTATTTTTATAATCTCATCTCCGGCCTTTAACCCAGCTTTGTCTGCTGGATAATCCTTGTAAGGCTCAACAATTATAATTTTGTCCTTTTTACTTTTAGCTGTGGCACCAATACCGGTATAAACGCCTGAATTATTGATTCTGGCGTCTTCTACTTCCTGTTCGTTCCAATATACGGTGTAGGGGTCAAGATCTTCCAGCATGCCTTTAATGGCATTGTCCATGAGTTTAGCAGGCGTTACCTCGTCAACGTAATTCATGTTTAACTCCTTAAAAAGCGTGGTAAATATTTCTATTTGTTTCGCAATTTCAAAGAAATCACTTTTAAAGCTTACCGTTGTGAAAAATATACCTACGGCAAGGATGGGAATTAGAATTCTTTTTTTCATGATTCTGAAATTTTATGACTCCTGCAAGGTTTTAAGAACCTTGTAGGTATTTATAATTGTCTGTGGTCTATACCTACAAAGAGATTTTTTTATGAAGTTATTCGAAAAATCAATAACACCTTTTAGTATTGTCTAAACAGCCTTAAAGCGAAACCGATACAGCTGCTATTGCGTAAGGAAATTGCTTTTTTAGACCAACAAGACTTTATTGTTTGTTTTTTCTTTTCTTTCTTTTCTTCAGAAAGATACGAAGAAAAATTACGACAATACCTGCAAATAAAAATAATGGCCAAAGGTATAAAATACCCAAGAAAAATACCGAAACCCCATTCCAACCACCTTGCATGGCATTTTTCATTTTTTGCCCGTAAGACTGTGTAATGCCGGTTTCTGCCGTAGTTTTGTAGAACTCGATAGTAACGGTACTCATGGAAACCTGATTTTGAAGATATTGTAAACGGCCTTGTTTTGCTTCAATTTCCTCACGAATGTTTGAAAGTTCACGTTCAATCTGTAACATTTCCTTGACGTTGTTCGCTTTCTTTAGCAATTCAAGATAACGGTCTTCCAAAATTCGCTTTGCCTTTAACCGCGCATTTAGATCTACAAACTCTTCCGATACATCTTGTCGCGAAATATCACGTTGGTCAAAATAAGCAACACCTTCTGAAACACTATTGATAAAGGCTTGGAAGCTTTCGGTAGGAATACGAACAGTCAAATTTTTATAAACACGGCTGTAATCCTTACCGCTGTTATCGCTTTGTATCAGTCCTTTATATTGTGAGGCAAGCTGGATAATCTTTTTATAGGTAGCATCAATCTCCTCTGTTTCAAAAACCAATCGCGCGGTTTTTATTATTTTTTGTTTGGCTTTGGGAGGCGATGGTGGTGTAAGTTGCTGGGCAATTGGAATTTCCGCTTCTAAATAGTCATTACCAGCAGTGGCAGATTGGTTATAGGGCGTATCTATACCATTGTTAGAACAACCTAAAACGAATACTAAAAGTAAAGCGCTAAGTATTTTCATCTGTAGTGTGTTTTGGGTTTTAACGGAAGATGGGCTATTAAAACATGCTTAAAGTTAAGCTTTTGTATGGCTCGCTTCTGCTCTTAAATTTTTTAGCAGTTTTAGCATTGCTTTATCTAAAACGGCGTATTGTGGTTTTTTCTTTCCTAAATAAAGAAATAGCATCACAAATTTCTTGCCGTTAATTTCTTCAAGCACTCGTTTGTTACCTCTATATACTTCGCGAAGCTGCCGTTTTAAACGGTTTCTATCTACAGCCAGCTTAAAATTTCGCTTCGGGACTGCAAAGGCCGCACGGTTATTTTCCAGTGCATCCTCAGGAATAAAGAAGACTTTTATTGGGTATTTGGTATAAAACTTTCCTTCCGAAAACAAATTTCCTATTGTCTTGGCGCTTTTGAGTTTTTCGGATTTTGGAAATTTTTGGTTCACGCTGTAAATATATAAAAAGAATAACCCCAAAGACTTTAAAATCTTTGGGGCTTCTATTTATTTTGAATCACTGTTGTAGGCAGAAGGAATAAGGAAATAGTTATTAGGCAGCACTACAAATTACCACCAACCACTGCTTACTGACTCACTGAATTACTGAATTACTGAGTTACTGAATCACTCAGCTTCCCATAAATTATTCTCGGGGTTTATATCGGCCATTCGCTGTGTGGCGTCAATCATCATCGTCTTTACTTTTTTACCATTTTTAATTTCAAAGGAATAAGTAGGGTATGCCCACGGCCAGTCTTCTAAAATTGTTCGGTTTAGTTCGGTAAACGGATTTGGTTTTTCGCCCCATGTCATTCGTAGCGGGATATAAAACAATTCCTGAGTACCATCTTCATAGGTTACGTAAAGATCAATGGGCATTGGCATTGGCCCAATTCGTTCTAAGCTTACTTTTGTATGCTCGCCGTCGCTTTCCACGGTCTTAATGCCATAATCTATAGTGTTGGTCGTTTTAGTCCAATCGGTTAAATACCAATCCAGTTCAAACCCGGAAACTTTTTCGGCAGTACGTATAAAGTTATTTGGGGTTGGATGAGTAAATTTGAAATCGGAATAATATCGCTTCAAGGTTTTTGATAAGTTTTCTGGACCAATTACATATCCTAACTGTGCTAAAAATACAGCTCCTTTGCTATATGCATTTACTCCGTAACTTCTATTGGTAGCATATCTATCGGCATGTGTTGTTTGAGGTTCTTCCGCTCCATTTTTTACATTAGAAAAGTAGCTTCTATAAGATCCGGCATGTGGATTTGGTTTTTCCTGCTCCATAACGTAATTCATAGCTTCACTTGCAATATAAACGGTAAAACCTTCATCTAGCCATTCGTATTTGCTTTCGTTGGTAGCCAAAATAAATTGAAACCAAGAGTGGGCAAGTTCGTGTGCCGTAACGCCTACTAAACTTCCAAATTCCCGTTCACCAGTTATCATGGTACTCATAGCGTATTCCATACCGCCGTCACCACCTTGAATCACCGAATATTGATCATACGGATATGGGCCTACATTTTCATTAAAAAACTCCATTAAGGCTGCAGTTTTCGGTTGTAGGTTTTTCCAGTTTTCGGCTATTTCGGGGTTGTCTTTATATAAGAAGTGCAATTTCACACCATTTGGGCCATCGTAGGTATCGTGAATATAATTGTCATCTGCCGCCCAAGCAAAGTCATGTACGTCTGGCGCTAAAAAATGCCAAGTGTATTTTCCGTTTACCGGATGCATTGGTTTTTGCCCGGGGTGGGTGTATCCGTGCCCAACGGCTGCCGGGTTTTGTAAATAACCGGTTCCGCCTATGGTATAAGCTGCGTCTATGGTAATAGTAACGTCATAATTTCCCCAAACGCTGTAAAATTCGCGACCAATATAGGGGTTTGCATGCCAGCCTTCAAAATCATATTCCGCTATTTTAGGATACCATTGCGTCATGGTTAAAGCAACGCCACCAGCGCTATTTCTGCCTGATCGTCGAATCTGAACCGGTACTTGTGCATCCCAATCCATCTTAAAAGTAGTACTTTTTCCTGGCAGTATTGGCTTATTCAGCGTAACTTCCATTACAGTACCTTTAATTTTATAAGAAGCAGCTGCACCATCTTGGGTAAATACACTCGGTTTAATATACCCTATTTCCGAAGGCGATAATTTTGAAATTCTATCGCCCACGCGGCTATCGGGATCCTTGATGGTTCGCGAACGAACATCCATTTCGCTTCCCGGCTGAAACGCGTTAAAATAAAGATGGTAAAAAACTTTATTTAAGGTATCTGGGGAATTATTAGTGTATTTTAACTCTTGTTTTCCCTTGTATTGGTAGGTTTCAACATCCATTTGGATGTCCATTTTATAATCAACTTCCTGTTGCCAATAACTGGTGTTGTTTTGAGCAAAAGCTGAAACAAATACAGCTATAAAAAAGGAAGCACTTAAAAACTTCTTCATTATTTAGACATTTTATCTGCCATAATTAAGGCGTTGTACATATTAACCATTTTTCCTGAGCTTGAAATACTAGAAAATGGTGCTGTGTTTGTTGGGTCTCCATCTAACACTACATCCATATTTGTGGTAACACCACTATCCATAATAATCTGCTTTACTTGTGCAGCAGAAAGCTTAGGATAATAGGAACGAATCATTGCTGCAACTCCGGCAACCTCTGGCGCAGCCATTGATGTTCCTTGTAAAAATTCATAACCATCTAAAGGTGTAGTTGACCAAATTTTTACTCCAGGAGCAAAAACATCTACGTTGGTTTTTCCGTAATTTGAAAAGTTAGCAACCAGTTCGCTTCCATACTTGAAATTAAGCGCTCCAACAGTTAAAAATGAATCGGCCATTTCGGTGCCGTTATCAATTTGATCGTTAGGATATACATTTACGGTATCTAGATCTAAACCGTCGTTTCCGGCAGCATTTACAATTAAAACATCTTTTGAAGCTGCATATTTAATGGCATCATAAACCCAATCTGCATGCGGAGAATAGTATTTTCCGAAACTTGTGTTTAGCACTTTTGCACCATTATCTACAGCATAGCGAATTGCCAATGCAATATCTTTGTCGTACTCATCGCCATCTGGTACAGCACGAACAGACATAATTTCAACATTTCTTGCTACGCCGTCCATTCCAATGGCATTGCTGCGTTGGCCAGCTATTATTCCGGCAACGTGGGTTCCGTGTTTTATATTATCTCTTGTAGTATCAGGGCCCATTACGTTGTTATCGCCGTAAATATTATCTGCTAGATCTTCTGGATCATCACCTAAAACGCCACGGAAATCCTTCGTCATGCTGAAATTGTCTTCAAGCCTTCCTTCAAAATACTTAACGCCGCCTTCTACTTGCTCCAACATTTCTGGCATAGAACTAGAAAAATTGAACATTTGCGAAAGCATTGCAATTTGTTGCTTTTCTTCTGATGAAGGGTTTTCAATAGCTTGAAGATCTTTTTCGGTGTAATCTTCTTTACCTAGCTTTTTAGACATTGCTTTATGCGCTGGCTTTAACTGAGAAAGCATTTGCTCATAACGCGCCTTGTTATTGGTAATCTCAGCAAATTCCTTTTCATATTCGGCCTTGGCTTTTTGATAAATGGAAAAATCTGCTCGATCTGCAGCACTAATTGCCGACTCACTTTTTCCTTCAAACTTAGGTCCGAACTTTCTGATGTAACGAACATACTCCATGTTTTCACCAAGAATATCGCCAATAAAATTCCAACCGTAAACATCGTCAACATACCCGTTATTATCGTCGTCTATTCCGTTCCCGGCAATTTCTCCAGGGTTTTTCCATAGCACATTTACAAGGTCTTCGTGTTCAATATCTACCCCGCTGTCTATAACGCCAACAATTACGGTTTCACCTTTTCTGTTTTTTATAATTTCTCGGTATGCCCTATCAACGCTCATTCCAGGAACGGTATCTTGTACCAGATCCATAGCCGGCCAACGTTTCATTTCGGCATCGGTTAAAGGAACGTTTTTAATTGGGGTTGAATCAATGTTTTCAATTGGAGTGGCAATAATTGCGGCTCCAGTTCCGCAGCTTGCCATAACAGCAGACATTGCAACTGCGAAAAGTGTAATCTTTAAAATTCTCATTAGTTAAAATGTATTAATTAAAAAATTCATTAAGCGATAAGGTTTCGTTAAGCCGAACGCCTTTATCGGTATTTTTAACGGTTATAATAGGATTATGGGCATCGTGTTCTAAAAACAAATAGTAGTCTTTTTCTGCCGCGGTATTAAGAAATTTTTCCTTTTCGGGAAGGGTTAATAAAGGTCTGGTATCATACCCCATAACGAATGGAAGCGGTAAATGCCCCACTGTTGGCAATAAATCTGCCGCAAATACTAGAGTTTTCCCTTTGTAATTAATATGCGGTATCATTTGCTTATCGGTATGGCCATCAACAAATAGAATTCCGAAGTCAAGTTCATTGGCGCTTGCAAAATCTGAATCGGGCTTTCCAACAAACTTTAACTGTCCGCTTTCCTCCATGGGAAGAATATTCTCTTTTAAAAATGAAGCTTTTTCGCGTCGGTTTGGTTGGGTTGCCCATTGCCAATGCGCTTTGTTGCTCCAAAAATTTGCGTTTTTAAATGCGGGTTCGTATCCAGTACGATCTTTATTCCATTGAATACTTCCGCCGCAGTGATCAAAATGAAGATGCGTTAGGAAGACATCGGTAATGTCATCGCGGTGAAATCCGTGTTTTTTAAGTGAATCATCTAAATTATAATCGCCCCAACGAAAATAATATTTAAAAAATTTTTCGCTTTGCTTATCGCCCATTCCAGTATCGATAAGCGTAAGCCGATCGCCGTTTTCAATTAAAAGACATCGCGCGGCAATATCAATCATATTGTTGTTATCTGCTGGGTTTGTTCTGTTCCACAGGGTTTTGGGTACAACCCCGAACATTGCACCGCCATCTAATTTAAAATTGCCGGCTTCAATAGGATATAGTTGCATAATTTGTAGAAATAACCCGCAAATTAGCAAAAGCCTTACACTCCATAGACGCTGTGTAAATTAATTATACTATTTTTAACACTTCTTTAATATTTGGTCGAAGCTAAAAATCTTTATTTTACCGAAAACCCAATTATATGGTAGAACTTGCTGGAATTATAATTCTTGGAATCTTGGCTCAATGGGTCGCTTGGAAGTTTAAAATTCCTGCGATTTTGCCCTTAATCTTAATAGGACTCTTAGTTGGGCCGTTATCCACATTTTTTTCAGCGGACGGTTCTCAATGGCTTCAACCCATTTGGAATGGCGAAAAAGGACTTTTTCCAGGTGAAAATCTTTTTTACTTTGTATCCTTAGCTGTAGGGATTATTCTTTTTGAAGGAGGCCTCACGCTTAAAAGAGAGGAAATTTCAAAAGTTGGCCCTGTAATTGGGAAACTTATTAGTATTGGTGCTGCCATTACATTTATTGGTGCCGGTATTGCTGCCCATTACGTTTTTGGGCTTGATTGGCGTATTTCATTCCTCTTTTCTGCCTTGATTATAGTTACTGGGCCCACGGTTATTACCCCAATTCTTCGAAATATTCCACTTACAAAAGATGTAGCAGCCGTACTTCGGTGGGAAGGAATTTTAATTGACCCCATTGGTGCATTAGTAGCAGTATTGGTATATGAATTTATTAGTGTAGAAGGCGATTCAGGCTATACTAAACAAGCTTTATTAGATTTTGGAAAAATTATTTTAATAGGGATGGCCTTCGGAATTTCAGCCGGTTATGCACTCTACTTTTCCATAAAAAAGAAATTTGTACCACATTACCTCTCCAATGTGGTTTCGCTATCGCTGGTAATGGCGGTTTTTGTTCTGAGTGATCTTTTTGCACACGAATCTGGTCTTTTAGCTGTTGTGGTAATGGGAATGTTCCTTGGGAATAGCGATTTACCAAGCTTAAAAGAGCTGCTTTATTTTAAGGAATCATTGAGCGTTCTTTTAGTTTCCATTCTCTTTATTTTGCTCGCGGCAAATATAAGTGTTGAAGACCTGTTGTTGGTCTATAATGTAAAAACAGCCATATTGTTGGCTATCGTTATTTTCGTTTTAAGGCCCTTGACGGTTTTTGCCAGTACCACGAATTCATCCTTAAAAACCAACGAAAAACTATTTATTAGTTGGGTAGGTCCACGCGGTATTGTTGCAGCTGGTATATCTTCACTTTTTGGTACGCAACTCGTTTCTAAAGGGGTTGTAGGTGCAGAATACATTACGCCCTTGGTTTTTGCAGTGGTTTTAACCACCGTAATTATAAATGCAACTACTGCGCGGGTTATGGCCGGTTGGATGGGTGTATTTTTACAGAAATCTGAAGGAATTTTAATGGTAGGAGCCTCAAAAGTATCTCGATTGATTGCTACCTACCTGCATAAAAATAATAGACATGTGGTGCTTATTGACTCCAACCAATTGAATATAAATAGAGCCAAAGAGTTGGGGCTTGAAGCCTTTACTGCAAATATTTATTCCGATGATCTATCAGACAATATAGAATTGAACGATGTAGGGTACCTATTGGCAATGACGGGAAGCGACGAAATTAACAGACAGGCCATTGGTCGTTTTGGAAAGTTTTTTGGTGAAAACGGAACTTTTAGGTTAATGACATCAGACGAGATGCACAAAAGAAAAAGTCTGCCTGCTAAGGAACTTTTTTCATATACTCATGATTATACGCGGTTTACCCAAGTAGCTCAAGATTTTCCTTCTATTCAGGAAATACCTGTGGAAAGCCACAATCAGTTTTTGCGGGTACTCAATATTATTAGTGATAACGAAAACGCCATTCCACTTTTTTTAAAGCAGGAAAATGGTCATTTAGACCTTCTTAATGAACCTTCGGAGCTCGAGGTAGAAAAGGGGAGTACTTTAGTCTATCTAGGGAAGCCAATGGATTTTGAAGACGTGGTAAATGCTACCAGAACTGAAAACGAAGGAAAGGCCCAAAAGAAATAATTTTCAATTGAAGCCGTTTGTATTAAAATTGATTGTGATGAAAAAATGGGTCTTGATACTGGCATTAACTTCCTTAACTGTTTTTTCCTGTAAAAAAGATGATGCCGTTGCCTGTATTACCTGTTCTTCACCAGAAACAGCAAGCTTTCAGGTTTGCGAAGAAAGTGATGGCAATGCTTGGGTTAACGGCCAAAATACCGAAACCCCGTATGATATTTATGTTCAAGACCTTAAAGCAACAGGCGCTAATTGTGGAAATTGAATTTTAAAATCCGCTGACGTAGGTTATGAAGTAGGCCACGAATTCACGAATACAGTATTAACATTCGTGAATTTGTTTTGTTTTGAACCCGCTTCGGGGTTCTTGCCGAGCAGTGGTATTGCAACCCTACACCGCACTGTGTTTGTGTAGGGTTATTAAAATTATACTCCTTCGGAGTGGTCCACAGTAGATCCAGTAGTCCAATAATAGTTGCGAACGACAATCTCAGGGGGATGATGTTGATAAGTTTGAATAGGGATGAAATGAAGGCTTTATTCAAGGAAAAATACAGCACCAACTCATGAATGCTTTCGACACATTCGTGAATTCGTGGCTTATTATTTTAATCATTCAACTTTAATACCGCCATAAACGCTTCTTGTGGAATTTCTACATTACCAACTTGGCGCATACGTTTCTTTCCTTTTTTCTGCTTTTCTAGCAATTTACGCTTTCGCGAGATATCACCGCCGTAACATTTTGCAGTAACGTCTTTTCTAAGGGCTTTTACAGTTTCACGAGCAATGATTTTTGCTCCGATTGCCGCTTGTATTGGAATATCAAATTGTTGCCTCGGAATTAATTGGCGAAGTTTTTCACACATCTTTTTACCAATATCATACGCATTATCGCGGTGTAAGAGTGCAGACAAAGCATCAACGGTATTGCCGTTCAATAATACATCTACTTTTACAAGGTGCGACATTCGCATCCCGATAGGCGAATAATCAAAAGAAGCATAGCCTTTTGAAACCGTTTTGAGACGGTCGTAGAAGTCGAAAACGATTTCTGCCAAGGGCATATCAAAAGTTAGTTCTACCCGTTCTGTGGTTAGGTAGGTTTGATTGGTAATTTCGCCTCTTTTTTCAATACAAAGCGACATAACCGAGCCTACAAAATCGGCTTTTGTGATGATGGTGGCCTTAATATATGGTTCTTCAACGCGGTTTAGGGAGGAAGGTTCTGGCAAGTCGGAAGGGTTGTTTACCATAATTATGGTATCCGGCTCGCTGTTGGTATAGGCGTGATACGACACGTTTGGAACAGTGGTTATCACCGTCATATCAAACTCGCGTTCCAGTCTTTCTTGAATTATTTCCAAATGCAGCATGCCAAGGAAACCACAACGGAAACCAAAACCAAGTGCGGCCGAACTTTCAGGCATGAAAACAAGGGAAGCATCGTTTAACTGCAATTTTTCCATGGAGTTCCGAAGCTCTTCATAATCTTCTGTATCAACGGGATAAATACCGGCAAAAACCATTGGTTTTACATCCTCAAAACCCTCGATCATGTTTACGGTAGGATTTTTAGAATCGGTAATGGTATCACCTACTTTTACTTCCTTAGCTTCTTTTATCCCTGTAATTAAATAGCCTACATCGCCAGTTTTTATTACCTCTTTAGGATACTGCTTTAGTCTTAAGGTTCCGATCTCATCGGCATAATAGCTTTTTTCGGTGGCCATAAACTTTATGTGCTGGCCTTTTTTAATTTCGCCATTAAGAACGCGAAAATACGTTTCAACACCGCGAAATGGATTGTAAACCGAGTCGAAAATTAAAGCTTGTAAAGATTCATCTGGGTTGCCTTCTGGTGCAGGAACACGCTCAATAATAGCAGCTAATATTTCTTCAATTCCAAGGCCTGTTTTTGCACTTGCAGGTATTACTTCTTCTGGCTTACAGCCTAAAAGATCTACAATATCATCAGTTACTTCTTCAACATTTGCCGAAGGAAGATCTACTTTATTTAGTACGGGAATAATTTCCAGGTCGTTTTCCAGTGCCAAATAAAGGTTAGAAATGGTTTGCGCCTGAATACTCTGTGCGGCATCTACAATCAATAAAGCGCCTTCGCAAGCTGCAATGGATCGGGAAACTTCATACGAGAAATCGACGTGGCCGGGGGTATCGATTAAATTCAGTATAAATTTTTCGCCTTTATAAACATAATCCATTTGTATGGCGTGGCTTTTAATGGTAATACCACGTTCACGCTCCAGATCCATGCTGTCAAGTAATTGGGCCTGTTTCTCACGATCTGTGACGCTGCCGGTAGCATCTAAAAGGCGGTCTGCCAAGGTGCTTTTTCCGTGGTCAATATGGGCGATAATACAAAAGTTGCGAATGTTCTTCATAAAAATACCTTCTCAAAATAAATTAGTGCAAATATAGATTAAAAGCGTGATTATCTTGTTTTTCATTAATACACTTAAAAAAAACTTATCAGTAAGCTGCAATTCACTTCCTATTTAGGAATAAAGCCATTGCATGACTATACTTGTTTTTTATAAGTTACTTTTTTTGGTTTCTTCCTTTCTTCTTCTAAAACGCAACTGCCTAAAGCTAATCTTGTCAAATACAAGACCACCAACAATTAGAAAAAGACCGATAATGGTAGGAAAACCGATAGGTTCCTCTAAAACAAAATAAATGACGACTAAAGACAAAAAGGGAACTAAATAAACAAAATTACTCACTTTGGCGGCCGAAAAGGATTTTTTAAGGGCAATAGACCAAATTACAAAAGTGATTCCCATTTCAAAAAAGCCAATATACACGGCGTTTAACCACGTTTTTATGTTGACAAAAACAATTTCTGAGCTCCAGAGCAGGGCAATGACAATATAAACAAACCCGAAGCAAAAATTAAGGAAGAGCTTGCTGAGTTCATCGCGGTCATCCTTAATATTGAAAATCCAAAATAAAGCCCAAATAACGGCAGACGCCAGACCTAAAAGCACGCCCTGTCCGTTGGTAAAAGACAGATTAATTAGGTTGCCGCCCGTGGCAATAATCAGTACGCCGATAAAGCTAATTGCAATAGCCATTACATTTTTAAAGCCAATTTTTTGCTTTAGCAAGGGCACTGCCAATAAACTGAGCATAATGGGCCAAGTATAGTTAAGGGCTTGCGCTTCTTGGGCCGGTAATAAATCGTACGCCTTAAACAAAACCATATAGTATAAAAATGGATTGACAGCCCCGTAAAAAGCAGATCTTAAAAAAGCTATTGCCGGCAGCTTCACTAGGTTTACGTACTTTTTGGTCACTATCATCAATATGGCTAAGACTACCAAAGCAGTTGCCGAAGACCAAAACAGCAGTTGTAAAAAGCTATAACCCTGCAGGGCTATTTTCATACTGGTAGCCACCGTGCTCCATAAAAGTACGGCAATGCCTGCATAGATATACGCCTGTTTTTGATTCTTCATTTTCAATCTTGTTTCAGCGGCTAAATGTAAATGGCTATAAGCATCTAAACAAGGTATTTAGTGAAATTTTTAATTAACAACGTTATTTATTGATATTTACTACTTTTGCACTTCCAAATAAAATAGAATTGCCAAAAATAGGAAACATACAACTGCCCGATTTTCCGTTGTTGCTTGCACCAATGGAAGATGTTAGCGATCCGCCGTTTCGTGCACTTTGCAAGGAACAGGGCGCCGATGTGGTCTATACCGAATTTATATCTTCGGAAGGGCTTATTCGCGATGCCGCCAAAAGCACGATGAAACTCGATATTTACGAAAAGGAACGCCCCGTGGGCATTCAGATTTTTGGTGCGGTCTTGGAATCTATGCTGCGCAGTGTTGAAATTGTGGAAGCCAGTGGCCCGGATATTATTGACATCAACTTTGGTTGCCCAGTTAAAAAGGTGGTCAGTAAAGGCGCCGGTGCTGGAATCTTGAAAGATATAGATTTAATGGTAAGCCTTACCGAAGCCATGGTAAAACACACCAAACTACCTGTTACCGTAAAAACCCGATTGGGCTGGGACCACGATTCCATAAAAATTGTTGAAGTTGCGGAACGTTTGCAGGATGTGGGTTGCCAAGCCCTCTCCATTCACGGTAGAACACGCGCCCAGATGTACAAAGGCGATGCCGACTGGAAACCCATTGCCGATGTTAAAAACAATCCGCGGATGCATATTCCAATTTTTGGAAATGGCGATGTGAATACGCCCGAAAAAGCGATGGAAATGCGTGATAAATACGGTCTTGATGGTGCCATGATTGGCCGAGCAAGTATTGGCTACCCATGGTTTTTTAAGGAAGTGAAACACTATTTTAAAACTGGGGAACACTTACCGCCGCCCACCATGCAAGAACGTGTGGATGCCGCCAAACGTCACTTGCAGATGGCTATAGACTGGAAAGGCGAAAAACTGGGTGTTTTTGAAACCCGCCGCCATTACACCAACTATTTTAAGGGAATCCCAAACTTTAAGGAATACCGAATGAAAATGGTAACCAGTGACGATTCTGCTTCAGTCTTCAAAGCTTTTGACGAGGTTTTGCAAGTATTTGGTGATTATGAGTTTGTTTAGCCAATAAAAAAACCTTCCCCGTTTAGAGGAAGGTTAGGATAATTAATTCAATAAATTTTATTTCTGAATGGTAATATACCATGGTTTTTCAATATAATTTTCTGGATCATTAAAACGTTGTAAGTGCGTACCATTTTTAAATATATCAAAATAGCGGTATTCCGGATATCGCATGCTGTCTCTGCCACGTAAAGTATCTATTTCCGAAAGGCCTTCATATCGCAACAATAATAAATTATTGGTTACCCATTCGGTGCCCTCTTCTGGCTCTTGACCTGCTTCCCAACCTATACTGAGAAAGAAAGGACCAAATACGTTTTGTCCAATAGAATTTGATTGATCGGGAGCGATAGGTAATGGAAACCAATCTCCATTATACACAATTTGACCTTCTTGATTTATAAATGCTGCTTTAGCTTCGATTTGGCCTTCTTCAAATGAGTTACCATCTTGATTTCTCAAATTTAAAAATACATTGTATTCTGCAGGAAGACCAGTTCCGGGATTATTTTCTTCTTTATTACAGGATAAAATCAAGAATAAAGAAAATATGGATAGTATAAAAAATGTTTTCATAATGTTATTTTTTTAAGATTAATTTTTTAGTAGAAGTTCCTGTCTCTCCTTCAAGTTTTACATAATAAACGCCATCAGGTAAGGCATTGACATTTATTGTTTGCTTATCTTTTATTTCAATGGATTCTCCATACATTAATTGCCCAATTGTATTAAAAATACTTAAGATAAAACGACCTCTTGTTGGGGCAATGATAGTTACCTCGGTTGAAGCGGGATTTGGGTATAGTAACATATCGCCAAATTCAGTAAGGGGTATTTTTTGTTTTGGTAATGCCTCTGGTGCCGTTGCTGTGGGTTTGTACGAAATACATTGCTGTGCGGGCGGTGGCGGATCGCCATGGATAATTGTTTTATATGAGTTTATAGTATAATTGCAAACATTGGTAACCTCCAAATGCAAAGTGGATTGATTGGAGGGATTTGCAGTCATTTTTATTTGCACTTCGCGTAATGTCGGATCCGAGAGGATTATTCCATTTGTTATGGTCCAAGAATAATCGGCCGTGGAAATAAAGGGTGCTGTATAGGTGTAAGTATAAATAGGACAAGCTTGGTCGTAACCATCAATCTCTATAGCACCAAGGTCTAATATATTGGCGATGGCGGGCTTGCTGCCACAGTTTGGGGTAACTTTAATTTCTCCTCCCGCACCGTTAGCGGCTTTAACCTTAATTACTGGATGACCTTGACCGACTGGATTTCCAATTGTGCCGGCACCAGGAACTATGGTCATGTTGCTGGGAAGCTCCCAAAAGTAATTATTTGCACCAGGCAAAGTATTTACGGAATATGTTGCAGTCTGATTATAACAAAGTGCATCTGGACCAGAAATATCAAAAGTAGGATTGTTAATGCCAATACCGCCAATATAGCCATACATTTTACCAACTTGTAATGGCGAAAAGTATGAACGGCAATATGAAGGAACGTATGCCATTATATTGGCTACAGTAGGAGTCCAATTATCGTTCCAGTTATCCTGACCACCAACAGAAGTGTTATAATTACATGAATTAGGATATAAATATGATTCAGGCCATCTGCCTGGCCGAATAATTCCTGGATCGGCCTCAGTATCACACAATCCATCACCATTTATTTCACATTTCAGCCTGTTGATTGTACTCACACAGAAAACTCCTTGTCTTTTTCCTCTATCTACTGCTTCTTGAAAACAATTACCTGCACTTTCGTTAAAGTGTTCACTAGAGCGAGCAGATTCAAAAGTATGTAAAAGACCCAAATTATGACCAATCTCGTGCGCAAGAATACTTCCTACTGCACCAGAATCATTAGTAACCACAGCGGCAGTATATGGATTAGGAAACCAAGGAAATTGACCTCTTCCAGTCCAGAGATAAGAATTTATTACAAAATGAATATTCAGGGCACCTGATACTTTGTTTGCAACAACGTAATTATCAAAATAAACATCACCTTGATTTGCGTAGTTCGTATTATTTATTTCTTCAATATCACATAGTAAATAAAAACTTATATTGGTATTAGAACTATAAATTGAATTCAATTCGTCAACAATTTGATAAACTTGATTTTGGGAAATATTTCCTGTTCCATTGTTGTATCTATAAATCCAAGCCTTAATAGGTATTTTATAATGGGTGCTTCTCTGATTGAACATTTCGGAATTCATAAACGGTATAGACTCCATATTATTCAATTGATCTAAATAATTTTTATCAATATTTACATTATTTTCAATAAGTAAATTGACCAACTTTTGGTTATCTCCAAAATATTTATCTAGTTTGTAATCTTCGGGCGCTAGGATAGCACCACATCCAATGAAGGGTTCAGGATTATTTTGAGCTAAAAGCACAAGAGGAATTGTTAATAAAAAAGATAGTAACCACTTTTTTAAAAAATGGGGGGGGGTGAAATTTTTACTCATAACTTTATAATTTAAAGATGAATCTTATTTCTGGGGAGTTATGATTTTTTAAAAATATAGATTTATCCGTTATAAACCTAATAATTTGTTAAACAATCAGAATTCTATTCGGTTTTATGCTGTTTGTATTACAAATAATTAAAAACTGGAGCTTTGAGCGTTTTTGAAACTCGCCGTCACTACACCAACTACTTTAAAGGCATTCCCAACTTTAAGGAATACCGAATGAAGATGGTCACCAGCGATGATTCCGCTTCGGTCTTTCAAGCTTTTGATGAGGTTTTGCAAGTGTTTGGTGATTATGAGTTTGTTTGAGATTACTAAACTATAACTTCTCTAATGCATCCTGCCGAAGCATGTGTTTTCTTAAAAATCCTTCCTACCTTTGAGTCTCAAAATTAAACAATGCAAAGCCTCAAGATTCTCAATACCCATTATATCAGCAATAATGTTAAACAATTTGTACTGGAAAAACCAGTAGATTTTAAATACAGCCCAGGGCAATCAGCCCAAATATCCATTAATCTTCCCGGGTGGGAGAACCAGATACGGCCGTTTACCTTTACCTCTTTGCAACATTGGGATTATCTGGAATTCATCGTTAAAATATACGAAGATCATAAAGGGGTAACCTCCAAAATGGGCGCGCTCAATACGGGCGATGAGCTCTTGCTTCATGATGTATATGGCACTATCCAATACAAGGGGCCGGGCATATTTATTGCCGGCGGTACGGGTATAACTCCTTTTATTGCAATCTTTAGGGCGCTTTTTGAAAGTGGAAACCTGCGGAACCTTGCGCTTTTGTATTCAAATAAAACCAAGGACGACATCATTCTACACGATGAATTGACAAAAATGTTGGGCCCCGCCTATAAAAATGTATTCACTAGGGAAGGAGTCATCGGTTTTCGTGAACGCCGAATAGACCGTAAATTTCTTATAGAGACCATAGGTAGTTTTGACTCCCGTTTTTATGTCTGTGGGCCCAAAAACTTTACCGAGGAAATTTGTGAGGCTTTGATTAGCTTGGGAGCAGATCCGGAGTTTCTTATTGTTTAAAACCTTAAGTGTATCTTCTAATGGATATCAAACAATTTTTAGCGAAATTTCAAGTTCTGTACCTCTTATCCTAAAGGAAGAACTTGAAATTTCATCCATATTTCTTTAGGTTTAGAGTAAAAACTGATCAAATACTCAAAATGTACAACAGTCTCGAAAAATTCAAGCTGTCAATTTTTGCAACTTAAACCAATAATTTCTCCCTAACTCTGCTCGAGGCAATTTTTGAAGCAATAAGGCCCAAAACAGCTATGGTTACAAAAACGATAACTACATTTATAAGTTCCATTTTAACAGGGTAGGCCAAGGTGCTCGTTATTGCGACAAACTCAAATTTAAGCTGGGCAAAAACGGCGAGAATACCTAATAAAATCCCTATTATCCCACCAAAAACGGCCATTAGCGTGCCTTGTAGAAAGAAAATACGGCGTATCTCTGGTAATGAAGCCCCCATATTATAAAGGGTTTTTATGTTTTTCCGCTTATCTAATATCATCATGATGATGGAGCCAATTACGTTAAAAAGTGCAATAATTACCACCAATGTAGCGATGAGGTAAACAGCGAGGTTTTCGGCGTTTAGCATCTTGTAAAGCGCATCGTTTTGCTGAATTCGGTTTTTAATGCGGATGTTCTCTGGGAAGATATTGTTTATTTCGGCACGAACATTTTCTTCCATCTGTCCGCCCATGCGGGAAGCATCTGGCAGCAACTTTAATTCTACGGAAGAGATTTTAGAGCTGTCCAAGCCAAGTAAGTTTCTGGCGAAATCTAAATCGGAAAACACATATTTGGCATCTAAATCCTCATTTACTTGGTACACTCCCGAAACAACTACGTTTTCCTTGGTAAAGGCATCAGAAGGGTCAAGGGCGTTGAGCTGTCCCGTGCCTGGTTTTGGCACGTAAATTTCCAATAAATCCGTATAATCATTAACCCCCATTGAGAGTTTGGCAATTGTGGATAGGCCTACAACCACTTGATGTTCATGCGGTATCAACCATTCGCCAAAATACATAATGCTGTCCAGTTGGGTTACTTTTCCGTATAGCGTATCCACGCCTTTTATGTAGGCAATGTGATTTTTGCCTTTATAATGAAGAAAAACACGCTCTTCTATTATTTCTGAAAAAGTTTCTACGCCTTCAAGATTGTTCAGCTGTGCTTTTTGCGCTTCAGAAAAACTAATGGTCTTTCCGCTGTCGGGTACAATTTTAAGATCGCTATCAAAAATATTGGTAAACTGTAAACTGAAATCCTTTAAGCCCGAAAATGCAGATAGCACAATAAAGAGTGCCATGGCGGCTACTATCACGCCAAGGGCAGCGATACCGGTAATTATATTAATGGCATTGTTGCTGCTTTTTGAAAACAAATAGCGCTTGGCGATATAGAGCGAAAAGTTCAAATTACGACTTTTTTCTTTTCGGAAGTAAATCTGGGTTTTCCAATGGGTTGTCGCCCCCTTTTACAGCTTCGTCTATCTTATTGATATACTCCAGCGAATCATCGTTAAAAAAGCTCAAATCGGGCATCTTTCTCAGTTGATGTTTGGTAAGTTGCGCAATTTCGTGCTTTATTTTTGGCTTTATTTTGTTGAGTTCGGCTACAATAGCTTCGGCCTTATCTGCCGGAAACACGCTTACATAGACCTTGGCAATAGAAAGGTCTGTAGTGGTGCTCACTTTGCTCACCGAAATGATAATGCCCATTTGTCCTGCTTCGCGTAGCATATTCTGCAATACGTTTGCGAGATCACTTTGCAAAACACTGCTTATTTTTTTCTGTCTATTAGTTTCTTCCATAGTGCAAAAATAGAACATAAAATTGTACCGAGCGTTAAGGAAGCCTCAAGCTTATTGAAATTCAATGGAATTAAGTTTGTATTTTTGAAAAATAGTCAAAGTAAAAACAATAAAAAGTTACCCGTTTACGCGGGCATAGTTATGGAAAAAATAGAACACATAGGTATTGCGGTAAAAAATATAAACGAAGCCAATAAAGTTTACGAAGCTCTACTCGGCACTGCGCCATATAAGCATGAAAAAGTTGCAAGTGAAGGCGTAGAAACCTCTTTTTTTAAGACTGGAGCAAGTAAAATTGAACTTTTGGAAGCTACCAATCCCGATAGCCCTATTGCAAAATTTATTGAAAAGCGCGGTGAAGGCATTCATCATATTGCATTTGCCGTAGAAGATATTATTGCTGAAATGGAACGTCTTAAAAAGGAAGGATTTGTTTTGCTGAATGAAACTCCAAAAAGAGGCGCTGATAATAAGTTGGTTGCGTTTCTTCATCCTAAATCGGCAAACGGAGTACTTGTAGAGCTTTGCCAAGAAATTAGGAAATAAAATGCTTGTAGAGTTTTAAAATATGTAGTAATATTGCATCCTCTTAATCGGTCCTATAACTCAGCTGGTTAGAGTATCTGACTCATAATCAGAAAGTCCCTGGTTCGAGCCCAGGTGGGACCACAAAAAGCACTCTAACGGGGTGCTTTTTTTGTTTACAATGGCGCACACTTACATTTTATACAGTCAGAAATTAGATGTTTTTTATATTGGCGCTTGTCATAATGATTTGAAAGTTCGAATTGAAAAACACAACAATGGCACCTATGGCAGTAAATCATTTACTTCCATTACAAACGATTGGGAACTGTTTTTAGCGTTTGAAGTTAGCAGTTATGCACATGCGATCCGACTGGAACGGAAGATAAAATTGATGAAAAGCAGAAAGTATATCCTGAATCTTTCAAAATATCCTGAACTAAGAGAAAAGATTGTAAATGAAACCGGGAGTATCTGACTCTCCCGAAAGCTTTCGGGACAGAAAGTCCCTGGTTCGAGCCCAGCGCCTGTCCCGAAGATTTTCGGGATGGGACCACAAAAAGCACTCTAACCGGGTGCTTTTTTTGTTTACAATGGCACACACTTACATTTTATACAGTTAGAAATTAGATGCTTTTTATACTGGTGCTTGTCATAATGATTTGAAAGTTCGAATTGAAAAACACAACAATGGCACCTATGGCAGTAAATCATTTACTTCCATTACAAACGATTGGGAACTGTTTTTAGCGTTTGAAGTTAGCAGTTATGCACATGCGATCCGACT
>NZ_JAVMBW020000018.1:0-35777 GCF_031631895.2 Aequorivita marina | reverse complement strand
CAATTTATAAAGGCTGCGGCAAAATCATCCAACGTGAAAGAGTTTCAGTTTTGGAGACACGATAATAAGCCCATTGAGCTATGGAGCAATACGGTTATCTGGGAGAAGATCAACTATGTCCACAATAATCCCGTAGCGGCTGGATTGGTTTATAGGGCTCAAGATTATGTTTATAGCAGCGCTTCGGATTATGTAGATGAAAAAGGATTGTTGGATGATATTGTGGTATTTCGGTACTATGGTTGAATTGAGAATTGGAAAGTTTAATTAAAATTGGGAAAGGAACGCGATGCAATCGCGCACCAGCGGGGGCGGTTAATTTTTAACAATGAATTATTTACTGAAAAATAGGATATGAGGCCATGCTTTATATATTGAAAAGCTTATTTAGACTCCCCGCTAGCACGTTTTTAAAATTTGATGAATATGAAATATTTTCTTTTAGTTTTATTGATTTTTAATTCCTGCAATACAAATTTTTGCAGTAACTTTTCGGGAATAAATGTATCAGAAAAACTTTCGCAAATTAAAATAGATGAAAATAAAGACTATTGTACGTGCCTCCATGAAGCTCTTGAAGGCAATGGCGAATCTATAAATGAATTTTCAAAATTCATGGTAACAAAAGATTTAGCTTATCAGCACGGTATTGTACTAACAAAGTTAATCGAAACAATTGGTGATGAGAACTATACAAGCTATCTGTCAGATTTTAGCGATAGAGATAAATTAGTATTAATGACTTACGTCTCAATGGGCTTATATGAAATGAAGCTTCCTCCCTTTCAAAGTGAAAAGCTTGAAGATAGTTTTCCAAAGTTGGATAGATTTTTGATTGATGAATAGCCCAAACTAGCCCCGCTCCCGCGCGATTGCATCGCGTGATCTACTGAACTTTAATACGATGGTCATTTGCCATAAAATCACTTCATCTTTATCGTGTACGTGGATAGGTTTTGACCGGGACCGCAATTCCGAGACTTCGGGAGCATCTCGTGGTTTTCCCGCATTTTAAGGCTAAAACCAGTACTGTATCACTATTCAGAAGTATCTCGCCCGTGCCCTAATATATTTATTTTCCATCAATAGTCCATTTTATTGTTTTTACTTAGTCAAAAATCGTTTCAAAATTTGAATGTTCCTTTAGTGGCTACTCCCGCAATATTTCCAAAAATCCCCAATGGCGGTTGCAATTATTTATACTATATTTGACCCCTTAAGTTTTCGTTAACATATGATTACCCATATACAGGGCAGACTGGTTGAAAAAACGCCCACCGATGTAGTGATAGACTGCAATGGTGTGGGGTATTTTATCAATATTTCCTTACATACTTTTTCTGAGCTTCCGGACGGTGAAAACGTTAAGCTTTTTACACATCTTCAGGTTCGTGAGGATGCCCATATTCTATATGGTTTTACTAGTGTTGCGGAACGGGAGGTATTTCGGTTTTTAATTAGTGTTTCTGGCGTAGGGGCCAGTACGGCAAGATCCATGCTGTCGTCATTAACCCCTGAACAGGTGGTTGATGCCATTGCGCAAAACGATTTGCCAACCATCCAATCTGTTAAGGGAATTGGTGCTAAGACCGCCCAGCGCGTAGTCTTGGACCTAAAGGATAAGATTTTAAAAGTGTACGGTTTGTCGTCTATTTCTACCGATACAAGCAATACGAACAAAAATGAAGCGTTATCTGCTTTGGAGACATTGGGCTTTGTTCGCAAAAAGTCTGAGAAAGTAGTAGATAAAATTGTGAAGGAAGATCCACAGGCTTCTGTAGAAATGATCATAAAACAAGCTTTAAAAAATTTGTAAAATTTGAAGGCAAAAAATTACGTTTACAAGGTTGGCTTTTTTAAGCTTTTAACAATAGTAGGTCTCATCTTGGTTAGCAATGTTTCGCTAGCACAAGATACAACTGAAGTGGGGAATGAGATGGGAAGGATTGATCTTCCTAACCCTAGGAGTATCCAAGATTTATACACCTACGACCCCATAACCGATAGGTATATTTACACCCAAACGGTGGGCGGCTTTGATGTTACCTACCCTATTATTCTTACCCCGCAGGAATACCAAGATCTTATTCAGGAGGAGCAGATGAAAGCTTACTTTAAAGAAAAGATAGATGCTGCCGATGGACGAAAAGCAGATTCCGAAGAACAGCAAAAAAACCTTTTGCCCACATTTTATGTAAATTCAAACTTTTTTGAATCTATTTTTGGAGGAAACACCATTGAAGTAATTCCACAAGGTTCTGTTGAAATGGATCTTGGACTGCTTTACACCAAACAAGACAATCCGCAGTATTCGCCGCGAAACCAAAGCAATTTTTCTTTCGATTTTGACCAACGAATCAGTTTAAGCCTTTTGGCAAAAGTGGGAAAAAGGCTTCAGGTAACCGCAAATTATGACACCGAGAGTACCTTCGACTTCCAAAATCAAATTAAGTTGGAATACACCCCAACGGAAGACGATATCATTCAAAAAATTGAGGTGGGTAACGTGAGTATGCCGCTTAACAGTTCCTTGATTCAAGGGGCCCAAAGCTTATTCGGTGTAAAAACACAGCTTCAATTTGGAAAAACGACCATTACCGGTGTTTTTTCCGAACAAAAATCAGAAACCCGAACCGTAACCGCTGAAGGTGGTGCAACGGTAACAGATTATGAGCTTTTTGCATTGGATTATGACGAAAACCGTCACTTTTTTCTAGCGCATTATTTTCGGGATAACTACAACCGTACCCTAAAGCAATACCCGTTTATAAACAGTAACGTACAGGTTACCCGAATGGAAGTTTGGATTACCAACAGAACGAGCCGTACCGAAAATGTTCGTAACGTAGTGGCGTTGCAGGATATTGGAGAGTCAGATTTGTCAAATATTGGGCTGGACGTTCCACCGGGAGGCTTTATAAATGTTCCCAGCACTGCATATCCAGATAATAAAAATAACGATTTTAACCCCTTTGGAATAAATACTGGAGAGCAAACCATACTTAACGCTGCAATTCGTGATGTTGCCACAGTAAATCAAGGTTTTACAGGGGTTCAGGTTAGCGAAGGTAGAGATTATGTTACCTTGGAAAATGCTAGAAGATTAGATCCGGGGGAATATTCTCTAAACTCACAATTGGGGTATATCTCGCTTAACCAACGCTTAAACAACGATGAGGTTTTGGCCGTTTCGTACCAATTTACGGTTAACGGAAAAGTGTACCAAGTAGGTGAGTTTTCTAATGACGGTGTAGAGGCAAACGGTGGCACCCAACCCGGTGGGAATCCTCCAGGCGGTGGCGACCAAGGCGGTATTGCCCAAAACTTAGTGGTAAAACTGCTAAAGAGTAGCATTACAAGTGTAGAAGAACCAATCTGGGATTTAATGATGAAAAACATCTATCCTATTGGAGCTTATCAACTTGAAAAAGAAGATTTTAAGTTAAACATACTTTATACAGATCCTTCTCCATTAAATTACATTAAGGAAGCTGAAGCCAC
The DNA here is from genome assembly GCF_031631895.2 of Aequorivita marina. Lineage (NCBI taxonomy): Bacteria > Pseudomonadati > Bacteroidota > Flavobacteriia > Flavobacteriales > Flavobacteriaceae > Aequorivita > Aequorivita marina. The sequence continues at coordinate 32,276 of NZ_JAVMBW020000018.1, read as the reverse complement.
GCCGGGTCATCCCTATGCCGAATTTTCTCCGGAAATTAAAGATGAAGTTCTTTTAAAGGTTTTTAATCTAGATAGATTGAACTTTAACAACGACCCTGTGCAAGGGGGCGATGGGTTTTTCGACTTTGTGCCAGGTGTAACCGTTGATGCTCAAAATGGTAGGATTATTTTTACCACCGTAGAACCATTTGGTAAAGATCTTTTTGATAAGCTTGACGAAACGCCAACGCAAGGTGTGCCATCAGGTACCTACACGATGCCGGAAACCTATAACGCGAATCAGGAAAAATACGTTTTTAGAACCCTTTATACTTCAACTAAAACCCAGGCTGAACAACAGGAAAGCCAAAAGAATAAATTTCAGTTAAAAGGTAGCTACAAGTCCACTGGAGCTGATGGGATCCCGATTGGCGCATTCAATATTCCGCAAGGTTCCGTTACTGTTACCGCGGGTGGAAGACAGCTGGTAGAAGGTGTTGATTATACGGTAAACTATCAATTGGGTCGCGTTCAAATTTTAGATCCGGCTTTATTGAACAGTAATACGCCAATTTCCGTAAGCACGGAGAACAATTCACTTTTTGGACAGCAAAGCAAACGATTCACGGGGCTGAATGTAGAGCATAAATTCAGCGATAAGTTTATGGTTGGCGCTACCTACCTAAATCTTAATGAGCGTCCTTTAACTCAGAAATCTTCGTATGGTGCAGAGCCTATTAATAACAGTATTTTCGGAATAAACCTAAACTATTCAACTGAGGTGCCTTTCTTAACCCGAATGGTGAATCATTTGCCAAATATTGATACTGATGTGGAATCGAACCTATCCTTACGTGGTGAGTTTGCCTACTTAAAACCTGGAGCGCCGAAAGTTTCAGATTTTGGTGGAAAAACAACGGTCTATGTAGATGATTTTGAATCGTCACAGACGGGTAATGATATCAGTATGCCTTCTAGCTGGTTCTTGGCCAGTACGCCATTGGGTTTTGGTGGAGAATTGGAGAATGAAAATCTAGGGTATAACTTTAACCGTGCAAAATTAGCATGGTACACGATAGACCCTATTTTCTATAGTACCCAACGCCCGGACGGAATTAGTGATCAAGATTTATCTTCGCCATTTACGCGCCGTGTATTTAGGGACGAGATCTTCCCAAACCAAGATGTTATTCAAGGGCAAACCCAAGCTTTATTTACGTTAGATTTAGCGTATTATCCTTCCACGCGTGGAGAGTATAACTTTAACCCGGAAGCGGCCGGAACTAATAATCTGCCAAACCCGCAGGATCGTTTCGGTGGTATTATGAGACCTATTAGCACTACCGATTTTGAGAAATCGAACGTGGAGTACATTGAGTTTTGGGTCATGGATCCTTTTATTTACGATGAAAACGCTGGAAACCCTGGCGGAAATGTCAACTTTAACTTGGGAAGCATTTCAGAAGACGTATTAAAAGATGGTAGAAAACAATATGAAAACGGACTGCCAAAAGATGGAGGTGATGGCAATACCATAGGTACGGCATGGGGTAAGGTACCGACCAACCAATCTTTGGTTTACACCTTTGATTCGGAAGGGCAGGAGCGTGTTAATCAAGATATTGGTCTAGATGGATTGAGCAGTGCCGAAGAAGCAGTTCAGTTTCCTGCCTTTGCTGGGCTTGATGATCCTGCAAATGATGATTACCTATACTTTTTACAAGCAGAGGGTAGTATTCTTGACCGCTACTTAACCTATAACGGTACCGAAGGTAACTCACCTGTTCAGGTTACCAACACCAATCGTGGAAGTACCACGCAGCCAGACGTAGAAGACATTAATCGTGACAATACTATGAACACGATTAATAGCTATTACGAATACAACGTGCCAATGTTCCCTGGAATGAGCAGAGATAACAACGAATATATTTCAGACGTAAAGGAACTGGATGTAACTACCCAAGACAACAGTGTAATTCCTGTGCGTTGGGTTCAGTTTAAAATCCCGATCAGTGAGCCAGACCAGGCTTTAGGAGGTATTTCAGACTTTAGATCCATACGTTTTATGCGAATGTTTCTATCTGAATTCTCTGAAAATACAGTATTGCGTTTTGGTACTATGGAGCTGGTGCGTGGCGATTACAGAAGGTTTCAACAAGCCTTGGAACCAGGTTGGAATGATCCTACCATAAGCAATACGCTCTTTGAGGTTGCAACTGTAAGTATTGAGGAAAATGAAAACCGCGAGCCTATTCCATATAGATTGCCACCGGGGCTTCAGCGTGAAGAGTTAAACAACAATAACAATATAATTCGCCAAAATGAGCAGTCATTATCGCTTCGTTTATGCGAACTAGAGCCTGAAGATGGTCGTTCTGTTTATAAAAATTTCAACGTGGATATGCGCCAGTATAAAAATCTGGAAATGTTTATCCATGCCGAATCGCTCGTTAATGAAACTGCATTGAGCGATGGCGATTTAGTTGCATTTATGCGACTGGGGAATGACCTTACCAATAACTATTACGAAGTGCAAATACCATTGAACCCAACGAGTTTTGGTTCTACAGGTGCTGAAGAAATTTGGCCACTTGCTAACCGCTTGAACTTGCCATTAGAACTGTTGCAACAAGTAAAAACCAAAGTGCTCGGAAACATTGATTATGACCAGACTATTGTTAATTTCTTTAATCAATCTGAACTTGATGGCGGCGGCACTAATGGTGAAAATGAATTAAAAATAGGTATTAAGGGTAATCCGAGCTTTGGAAATGTACGTAATATCATGCTCGGTGTTAAAAACAAGTCGTCTAACGATGTTTGTGGCGAGGTTTGGTTTAACGAGCTTAGAATGACCGAACTTAAAAACCAAGGTGGGTGGGCCGCTGTTGTGAATATGGATGCAAACATTGCCGATTTCGCAACTATTAGTGCTACGGGAAGTAGAAGTACGGTAGGCTTTGGTTCTTTAGAACAAGGTCCAAATCAACGAAGCAGGGAAGATCTTCAGCAGTATGATGTTGTTACCAATTTAAACCTTGGGCAATTGTTGCCAAAAAAATGGGGTGTTCAGCTGCCGTTTAATTATGGACGATCTGAAGAGCTTATAACACCGCAGTACGATCCAGAATTCCAGGATATTGAATTGCAGACCAGACTGGATAACACCGAAGATGAAGCCGAAAAAGAACAAATAAAAAAACAGTCTGTAGATTATACCAAGCGGCAGAGCGTTAACTTTATTGGCGTGCGAAAAGAACGAACGGGCGATTCAAAACCAAAAGTGTACGATGTTGAAAACCTTACGGCCTCCTTCTCATATAATCAAACGGACCATCACGATTTTGAAATAGAAGATGCCCTAGAGCAAAACATTCGCGCTGGAGCAAACTATAACCATAACTTTACTGCAAAACCGGTGGAGCCTTTTAAGAAAAACGATTCCATTTTCAACGGTAAGTATTGGCGATTTATGAAAGACTTAAACTTTAATTATCTGCCAACCAATATTTCGGTTAGTTCTAATATCACGAGACAATATAACGAACAGAAGTTTAGAGAAATTAATTTGCAGGAAGGTAATATTGGGCTTCCTAAGCTATACCAACGCAATTATCTTTTTGACTGGCAATATACCATCAATCACAACTTAACAAAATCATTGCGATTTAACTTTACTTCTACTAACAATAGAATAGTAAACAATTACTTGAGTGATGGCGGCATGATTAACAATGATATTGGAGTTTGGGATGGCTTCTTTAATGTTGGTGATCCTAATCAACATTTTCAGTCTTTGCAGGTTAACTATGATTTACCATTTAATAAGTTTCCATTCCTTAAATTTATTAGAGCCACATATTCTTATACCGGAGACTATCAATGGCAGGCCGGAAGTACGCAGTTTAATAATTTGCCTATTGAGTTGAGCGATGGAAGCACCGCAACCTATGACTTGGGTAACTCCATTCAAAATGCAAGCACCCACCAAATTAACTCAAGTATAGATATGAATGGCTTTTATAGATATATTGGCCTTAGAAAAATAAAAAAGAGTAAGTCTAGAAAAGTCGATGGATCTGGAAATGATAGAGCGAAACAAAAAGAAGAAAGAGGCGGTCGTGTAGATCCAGATGCAAAAAGTGCTCTTTCAGGAAGAAACGCGGCATCAGCAGGTGGAAGAGGTAACAAGGCAGGTGCCGGCGGTTTAAATGCAGGCGATAAAGCCTTGAACGTTGGTATTGGCTTAGCAACAATGATAAAGAAAATTCAATTTAACTATCAGGAAAACAACGGTATTTATTTACCTGGATACTTGCCTTCCATTGGTTTTATTGGAACGTTAAAGCCAACAGCAGGTTTCGTATTTGGAAGCCAATCTGAAGTTAGGGATCTTGCCGCTAGAAAAGGATGGTTAACCCTATATCCAGAATTCAATGAGCAATACACAGAGGTGCACAGTAGTCAAATGGATATCCAAGTCAATTTGGAACCAATAAACGATTTGACAATAGATATTAATGGAAGCAGAATTTATTCTGAAAACCATGCTGAAAACTTTATAGTTGAAGACGGCTTGTACAACGCCTTAACGCCAAATACTTTTGGAAACTTCAACATCTCAACCATGTTAATTAAAACAGCATTTAGCAGTAGTGATGAGAATAATTCGGCTACTTTTGATGAATTCCGAAGCAATCGTTTAACTGTTGCAAACAGATTGGCACAAGAACATTATCAAGGTGGAACCATTCCCAGAACAGAAGATGGCTATCCTGTAGGCTTTGGAAGAAACAGCCAAGATGTATTATTGCCATCGTTTCTTGCCGCCTATAAAGGAAGCAATGCTTCAAAGGAGAAAACAGGTATCTTTAGGGATATTCCACTTCCAAACTGGGATATTAAATACACGGGCTTGATGAAAATACCGTGGTTTAAGAAGAATTTTAAACGCTTCTCACTTACACATGGGTATAGAGCCAGTTATACTGTTAACCAGTTCCAGACCAATTTAGACTACGATGCCAATAATCCAGAAGCAGTAGATCAAGGTGGTAACTTTAAGGCCAAGACCTTATTGACCAATGTTAACTTGACGGAGCAGTTCTCACCTTTGGTGAAGTTAGATTTTGAAATGAACAATTCAATAAAAATCCTTGCCGAAGTTCGAAAAGACCGTGCACTTTCTTTAAGTTTTGCTAACAACTTGCTTACTGAGATTAAAGGAAATGAGTATATTATAGGCCTAGGCTATAGAATAAAAGACCTTAGAATTGCAACTAACTTTGGAGGTAATAAATCGGTTATGACCAGTGACCTTAACTTTAAGGTAGATCTTTCTAGAAGAGATAATGTTACAATCATAAGGTATTTGGATGTTCAGAACAACCAAACAACGGCCGGACAGACTATTTATGGGGCGCAGTTATCTGTTGATTACGCGCTCAGTAAGAACCTAACGGCGCTGTTCTATTACGACCATACGTTCTCTAAATATGCTATATCAACGGCATTCCCACAAACAACAATAAGAAGTGGTATTACACTTCGATATAATTTTGGAAATTAAAATAAACGTTTATACATTATAATTATGAATTTACCAGCTGATTTAAAATACACGAAAGATCACGAGTGGATCAAGATTGAAGATGACATTGCAACCATTGGCGTTACTGATTTTGCCCAAAGCGAATTAGGTGATGTGGTTTACGTAGAAGTTGAAACCGAAGGCGAAACTATGGATAGAGATGAAGTTTTTGGAACGGTAGAAGCCGTAAAAACCGTCTCAGACCTATTTTTGCCGCTTTCTGGAGAAATAACTGAGTTTAACGAAAACCTAGAATCTGAACCAGAAAAAGTTAATACAGATCCTTATGGCGAAGGTTGGATGATTAAATTGAAGATTTCAAACCCAGATGAAATAGCAGATTTATTAGACGATGCTGGATATAAGGCCATTGTTGAAGGATAAACCCTTACTGCTAATAGCAATTCTGTACAGTATTGCTATTAGCTTTTTGTTTTTTATGCCCAGCAGCAATCTGCCCAGCGTAAAAATAAAAATTGAAGGACTAGATAAAGTCATTCACGGCCTAGTTCATTTTTTTCTTATAAGTCTGTGGATGCTCTATTTTTACGTAAAAAAGAACTTTCAGTTTAAAGCGAATTGGGTTTTCAAGTTGTTTTTAGTTTTAATGCTATTTGGCATAATAGTTGAGATATTACAAGACCAACTGACGGATTCACGCGGTGCCGATATATTTGATGTTGCCGCTAACCTTGTAGGTTCATTACTCGGAATCCTTTTCTTTAAAATTGTAAAAAATAATTTTAAATTGAAAAAAATCAATTAAGTTTTAAATTGAATGATTATTTCTATATTTTAGCATCAAGATAAACCCACAATTATGGAACCCAAAAAAAACCCAAAAGCAGACGTAGGCCGAAGAAGCATGTTGTTTTTTCAGCTTGGTATGATTTTAATGCTTTTACTTGCATGGCAAGCAATTGAATGGAAAACCTATGATAAATCAGACTCCAATTTTGGTAAACTAGACCTTGGAGATGAACTGGAAGAGGAAATTCCAATTACCGAACAATTTACACCCCCACCACCACCACCTCCGCCACCACCAGCGCCAGAAGTTATTGACGTGATTGATGATGAGGAGGATGTTGAAGAAACCATTATCGAATCTACCGAGACAAAACAAGATGAAAAAATTGTTGAGGTTAAGGAAATTGAGGAAGAAGTGGTTGAGGAGGAAATCGCTGATGTACCTTTTGCTGTAATTGAAAACGTACCGGTTTATCCTGGATGCGAAAAGGAGAGAGGCAACGCTGCGAAGAAAAAATGTATGTCTTCTAAAATAAGTCGGTTTATTAATAAGAAGTTCGATACTAATTTAGCTTCAGATTTAGGTCTTGAAGGAAGACAACGTATTGCAGTTCAGTTTAAGATTGATAAAAATGGTAAGGTGGTTAATGTACGAGCACGTGCACCGCATCCTAGGCTTGAGAAAGAAGCCTTAAATGTAGTGTCTTCATTGCCAGACATGACACCTGGAAAGCAACGTGGGAAAGCAGTAGGGGTTCTTTATTCGCTTCCTATCGTTTTCGATATCCAATAGAAAAATTAAATATTTTTAAAAGTCCTGTATTTACAAGTTTAAATACAGGACTTTTTGCATTCTGGAGTTTCTTTAGGAGGCTATATGACTACGCAATCAGACCAATTTGTTATATACACTGCTCTGAAAACAATGTAGCTTCTTCACGCTATGATGTTGTTGTTGTTTGGCATCCACCGCAGCCGATGGGAATTATGAGAAACTCGAACCATTCAAGTGTGGCAGGCTCCCCCAACCGAAACGGATTGGGAAAATAAAACCGAAGCTGAACGATTTTAGATGCGTATTGTCTTGTTAGCCAAGTGATTCAACAGAGCTTATAAGTGTTTTTACAAAAATGTATGCTTTTAGTGATTTCAGTGGTTGTAAAAAATCTGTATCTTTCACGAATAAATACGTTACCCCTTAAATGAAACCATACCTTCTACTTCTTCTTTTATATAGCTTTTCGCTACATTCTAATGCACAAGTGGCGGATATTGAATATGAAAAATTCCCGGTTTTTCAGGAGTGTGAAGATGTTGATGTTTCTAATTTGGAAAACTGCTTCACCCATACGTTGCAGAGCTTTGTTTTTCAAAACTTCAAAGTGCCAGAAATTGTTTTTGCTGAAAACTATAATGGAACTGTAAATGTTCTTTTTGAGGTCACTAAAAAGGGTGGATTTAAGGTGCTGTATATAGATGGGGTGTATGATGAATTAAAATTAGAGGCGCGTCGTGTTTTTGAAGCGCTTCCAATAGTGCAGCCCGCTACTTATAATGGTGCACCGGCCTATGTTCAATTTACCTTGCCTGTTGAAATTCCTTTAGTGGCTCCTGGGGAAACCATAGTACAGACATCTGAAATTACTAAGGAAAAAGAGCAAGTGGATCTGGATTTTACAGATGAGTATGACGAAATTGAAAACCTTCCTTTTAACAACGAAGAATACCAAAGCAATATTAATATCCCGTTTTCTCATCATAATTACAGCCTCTTTGATGCTTCTTTAAATCGCGTAGGCCTAAACAATCACACCGCCCAGAAGCCTTATATTTATTCTGAAGTAAATAAATACTACAACTTTGAGGCTGCAAATAATAAACTTTTAAAGAAAAAGTCCTCATGGTGGGGCAGAAAGCTATGGAACGAACATTTGGTGACTATTAAAGGTAAGGATTATTGGCTTACTTTAGATGCGGGAGTAGATTTACAAGCTGGTAAGGATTTTGATGCGAACATAGATACCTACAACAACACCCGTTTGGTATATACTCAGGGTGGAATAGGGAAGAATCTAAGCTTCTTCGGAGTAATTTATGAAAGTCAAGGTCGTTTTGCAGATTATTTTAATCGTTATGCCGAATCAATTCGCCCAACAGGTGGAAACCCTGCTATTATACCGGGCCGGGGTATTGCCAAAAAGTTTAAATCCGATTCTTACGATTATCCCATTGCAACGGGCCATGTTTCCTATACACCTTCAAAATACTTTAATGTCCAATTTGGGCATGGAAAAACTTTTCTAGGCGATGGATATCGCTCCTTGTTGATGAGTGATAACGCTAGCCCATATCCGTTCTTTAAGATAAATACTACCTTCTGGAAGTTGAAATATACAAATACCTGGATGTCATTGCGGGATGTTCGCGACGAAGTAACTGACAATGGATCGTTCCGAACAAAATACATGGCCAACCATTATCTGAGCTACAACATTACCAAGCGCTTAAATATAGGTTTGTTTGAATCGGTAATTTGGCAAAATGACAATGGTCGTGGTTTCGATGTTAATTACTTAAACCCAATAATATTCTATCGTGCCATTGAGTTTTCCACCGGATCGCGGGGTGGTAATGCCTTGATTGGGCTCAGTGCAAAATATAAGGTAAACGACCGTATTAATGCCTATGGCCAGTTTATTATCGATGAGTTTTCTACATCAGATGTTTTTGGCGGCAATGGCAGTTATAAAAATAAAACCGGGTATCAGTTGGGGTTAAAATATTACGATGCCTTTGGTTTAAAAAATCTTTTTCTGCAGGCCGAATACAATAGGGTGCGGCCTTATACCTACTCGCACAATACAGTGGTTTTAAATTATGGGCATAACAACCAGTCTATGGCACATACGCTGGGAGCTAATTTTTCTGAAATAATTGCAATTGCACGTTATCAAAAAGGAAGGTTTTATGGCGATGCAAAATTTATAGTTGCAAAACGTGGGTTTGAATTTAATACCCCAGACGATATGAGCTTTTATGGTGGTAATATTTACGGAACCGAAAAGGATAGGATCGCTACTGAAGGTAACACCTTGGCTCAAGGAAATACCACCGATTTTTTCCATGCCGAATTACAAGCTGGCTATATTATTAACCCTGCCACCAACTTAAAATTATATGGAAGTTTTATTTACAGAGACTTTAATCCGCAGATGGATACCGAAACCGTTTTTAAAAACCAGACCACTTGGCTAAACTTTGGGCTCCGTACAGACTTATTTAATTGGTACAATGATTTTTAAGGATGTAATATAGTCGTGTCCGACTAAGATATAAGACCGCTGCGTATTCTATGATTAAAAAAAACATATTTACATTAATTTATCGAAAATATTAAGTTGCATATTTCATAAGGTCTACATAAGGTTCGTTTCTGTTCACCACTGCGAACATTCTTGATACGATTTTATTTCTTATGATATTTATCGTGCTCATTTTGTTTTTGCCTTCATCTATCCTTTCATTATAGTATTTCTTCATTTCCAAGTTGTGCTGTATACTGGTTTTTGCACAGAGATCCAGCAGGCTTTTTATTTGCTTATTGGCTAGGTTACTAACCTTTGTCTTGCCTCTTACACTGGTTCCCGAAGAATTAGGGAATGGGGCTATACCACAATAGGAGGCAAACTTACGCCAGTTTTTGAACTTGGTAAAGTTGGCCGTATAGGCAATCATAAAAAGTGCTGTTTGCGGCCCCACGCCCTTGATTGTGTTCAAGAGTTTAAAATTACGAGACATAGATTCACTTTCTCCTATTGTCCCTTCCATCTGCTCTTCCACACTGTCGATTTGTTTTGAAAGATATTTGATCATTTTTTCCTGAGTGGACAGAAGTACCTCATTTCCTTTGTTGGGCAAGACCCGTTTTTGTTCTTTAAGGGAAGTCTTGAAGCCAGATCTTTGCTTTACCAGCCGCTTGCGCAAGGAGAGAAGCCGTTTGAGGCTCATTACTTCCTCAGTTGCAAGTTTGCTGGGCTCTATTTCATCACGTAATCTATAGGCATATTGAGCGATTTTTGTGGCATCCTTCTTATCATCTTTTCCTCTCGCCATTCCCAAGGAACGCTTGATCTCCAGACCAGGAACCATTAAAAACGGGATATCCCGTGATGTAAGATAGACCGATAGCTGATGTGAATAAAGTCCGGTGTGCTCAAATACAAAAATGATTTTCTCTTTTGAAAAGGCAGTGTTTTTGTATGCCCAAGAGACCAAGTCCTGATATCCCTTGGTTTCGTTGTCAAAGACCTGATAAGCCTGAGAGGTATGTACCCTTGCGTCAAAGGTTAATTTGCTGATGTCGATGCCGACTGTTTCCATTATTTTCATAATTTCACGATGTTTAAATGGTTACATTGACTAACACCTTTAATAGGTAAAGACTAAAATTCTATATGGTCCTTGTAACCGGGTTATAAAAGAATGGGGACTGATACGAAGCATAGATCGTTAATCTAGCTGAAAGAAAAGTTCACCCCATTCTTTTTTCATTTATGGTTATCAACAATTTAAGACTTATCAACAAAGAAAAAAAGAAGCAAAAAAAGAAATTTCAACATCAAAGCTATCATGTTTCTTAATTGTTGTTTTTAACTTTGCTAATCTAAAGGCTGAAAGACATAAGACGTAAGACTTGCTTTTTAATTGATTGAAAACTAGATAAAATTGATTAAACATACTTTTTAATCGATAATTTTTGATGCTAAGTATAATAGCATGCTGTCATTAAATAAAGATATTCTAATTGCCTATTATCTTTGACCCAACAAATTTTCTCACTCTTTTAATCGGACACTAATGGATGTATTATAGTATTTAGTGTTTTTTTCAATTTTTTGATTCATTTTTTCATCAATGAAATCAAAGATTCACGAACTCCAATTTTATTATTTAAAAGAGTGCGTAAAAAAATGAACAGGTTAAATATTTAGGACAGGATTGTTTTTATACCTAAAACTCGATCAAATCACTAAAAATGCTAAAAATAAAAGCATAAGATTATCGATATTGTATTGTGGAAAAAAATCAGTAGGCGTATCTTTGCCGCGCTTAAAGAACATAAAATTGTCTGTTACTCAATCACAATCGTCTTCCCCTTCAATTATTAGGAATTTTACCGAAATAACAAAGCTGCGTCTTTCGGTGAGCGTTGTATTTTCCTCTGTGGCTGGTTATTTGCTCGGTGCTGACTCTATAGACTTTTTTGTGCTGTTTTTACTATGTGTAGGTGGCTACTGTATGGTAGGCGCTTCTAATGTGTACAATCAAATTATAGAGCGCGATCTCGATGGGCTAATGGAGCGCACAAAAAATAGACCCCTTCCAGCAGGCACTATGAGCGTACAAGCTGCGTTTATTCTTGCTTCTGTTCTCACGCTTGCGGGAATTATCGTGTTATATGCCATCAATCCCATAACCGCGATGTTTGGCGCCATTTCCATTTTTATGTACGTTAGTCTTTATACGCCCTTAAAGACAAAAACACCGCTTTCGGTCTTTGTGGGTGCATTTCCAGGGGCAATTCCTTTTATGTTGGGATGGGTTGCGGCAACCGGTAATTTCGGAATTGAACCAGGAACCTTGTTTATGATTCAGTTTTTCTGGCAGTTCCCCCATTTTTGGGCCATAGGATGGTTTCTTTTTGACGATTATAAAAAAGGAGGATTTTATATGCTTCCAAACGGAAAGCGCGATAAAGGTACGGCAGTACAAACTATTTTATACTCGGTATGGACGGTACTTGCCTCGTTGGTTCCGGTTTTAGGTATTACGGGCAAACTATATTTGACTCCAGTTTCTGGAGTTTTGATAGGGATTTTAGGGGTCGGTCTAATCTATTACGCAGTTCGGCTTTATACAGAAAAAACATCTAAAGCCGCTAAACAGCTTATGCTAGCCAGTGTAAGTTATATTACGTTGTTGCAGATAATCTATGTGGCAGACAAGTTTATAAGGTAAGGTGTGTGTTAAATCATTAAAATAAAAAATTATGGCAAATAGTGCTGTACATCAAATACAGAACTTGCACAATCAAGATTCACAAAAATTTTCAAATATGAAACTATCTGAGGGAACTGAGGAGCGGAAAATTAATAGAGCGAAGAAAAATATGCTCTGGTTTGGTATTATTAGTTTAACCATGAGCTTTGCTGGACTTACCAGTGCATATGTAGTGAGTAAAGAACGACCCGACTGGATTTCGAGCTTTGAAGTCCCGCAGGCTTTTTACATTAGTTTAGGATTAATCCTTATTAGTAGTTTGAGCATACATATGGCACTTAAAGCTATACGAAAAGAGAAAAATGCACTTGGAATGTTTTTGCTGGCCTCCACTTTTGTCCTGGGTGTTTTATTTGTTGTTTTTCAATTTGTTGGCTTTTCAGAAATTATTGAAAGCGGTTATAACTTTACGGGGCCAACAAGCAGCATAACCACTTCTTTTATATATTTGGTGGTGTTATTACACGTGGCACACGTTTTTGCGGGGCTTATATCACTTTTGGTTGTAATTTATAATCATTATAAACTGAAGTATGAAAACGGTAAAACCCTTGGTGTTGAACTAGCTGCAACATTTTGGCATTTCGTGGATGTGGTGTGGATTTATCTGTTTTTGTTTTTATATTTCGTTAAATAAAAATTAAACGTATTTTTGAACCTTATTAAAAAACCAAATTACTTTTATGGAAGCTACCGTTGATACAACAGGTACGGAAGGAAAAACCTGGGGTGGTGGATCTGCACCCTTGAAAGCCAGTTATGGCAAAATGATGATGTGGTTTTTCATCGTATCCGATTCATTGACATTTGCAGGCTTTTTGGCCGCTTATGGGATGTCCCGATTTAAATTTATAGACGCGTGGCCAATTGCTGATGAGGTATTTACCCACTTTCCTTTTCTCCACGGCGTAGAGGCACCCATGTATTATGTGGCCTTTATGACCTTTATTTTGATCTTTTCTTCTGTTACTATGGTGTTGGCAGTTGATGCAGGTCATAAAATGCAAAAGAAAAAAGTGTCGTTTTATATGTTCCTTACCATAATTGGAGGGTTCGTCTTCTTAAGCTCACAAGCATGGGAGTGGAAAACCTTTATAAAAGGAGACTATGGTGCGGTTGAAACTCATGGCGGACAGATACTTCAGTTTTTGAATACCGATGGTGAGCGTGTTGCAATTGGCGACTTTGCTGGTGCTAATACCAGTTCGCGGATTGAGCAGACAAAAGATGCTGGCGTATGGTATGAAAAAGATACGGAATACCAAACAAGTGTAAACTTTGATCAGGTAAAAACAGGGTTTTTAGCTAATAACGACCTATTAGTTCGGCTCCCTTATAAAGATGAAAACGGCCAGCATATTGTACTTTCTAGAGATGAGTCTGTTTCCAAACTTGTAAACGATGGAAACCTAGTTGTTGAGGGAGCGAATCTTCGTCATAATGAGTACGGACATCCATTGTTCGCAGACTTCTTCTTCTTTATTACAGGCTTTCACGGTTTTCACGTTTCCATTGGAGTATTGCTAAACTGTATTGTGTTCTTTAACGTCGTTCTTGGAACATACGAGCGTCGTGGACACTATGAAATGGTCGAAAAAGTAGGACTCTACTGGCACTTTGTGGATTTGGTATGGGTTTTTGTATTTACATTCTTTTATCTGGTATAGATTTCAATATTTTAAATAATGGCACACGAACAAGCACATAAATTAGCAATCTTTAGAGGAAACCTAAAGTTCAAGTCTAACGTTAGTAAAATTTGGGGCGTTTTTGTTGTTCTTTCAATCGTTACGATAATTGAAGTAGCATTGGGGATAACAAGACCTGATTTTTTGATAGAAAACAGTTTTCTGTCGTTACACTTATTAAACTGGATTTTTATTATTCTTACAATCGTTAAAGCTTATTATATTACCTGGGACTTTATGCATATGCGTGATGAAACTAAAGGTTTGCGTAGAGCAGCGGTATGGACAGCAGTGTTCCTGATTTCTTATTTGGTATTGCTTATCCTTATTGAAGGCGATTACATTTTTGAAGTGTATAAAAACGGATTTATCAAATTTGATTTTTAAAATCCAGTAAACATAAATAATATAAGCCCTCTTAGTGAGGGCTTTTTTATGGGCTGAATTTTGTAGAATAAAACCAAAACGTATTTTGCCGGTTCTGCTTCACATTAAGCCGAATTAAAATTAACATATAAAAGATTGCCCAAGCCCCTTTTAGCCTGTATTTTTGCATAGGTAAAAAATTTGCGGAAATGAAAAAATATTTAGTTCTTGGAATTCTGTTTCTACTGCCCATTACGGCGTATATTTTTTTTGCAATGAGTACGAGCTATTTTAAGCCGCTCCCTGTTTTAACCCATACGGTTGCCGAATTGGATGGTTTTAAAACCCATGATGGAGAGCCTGTGCAGTTGGAAAATCGTATTTCAGTCTTGGGTTTCTTTGGAAGCAATCTTAACGAACACAGAGCCTATGCATATAATTTAGCTCAAAAAATATATGGTAAAAATCGTAGCTTCAAGGAGTTTCAATTTGTGATTCTTTTGCCAAACGGAACAGAGGGCCAAGCCAAAACCATTGAAAAAAAGTTACAACAGATAGCTCCTTTAGACTCCTGGTTTTTTGCCTTTGGCTCCGAGGCTGAAATAAAAAAAGTATTTAACTCCTTACAAACAGACAAAAAATTAGATTCGAATACATCTACCCCATATGTTTTTATAATAGACAAGGAGCGAAACCTACGCGGCAGAAAAGAAGATGATGACGATAGTAAGATCTTGTACGGTTTTGACTCCAGTACGATTGCTGAAATAAACAATAAAATGAGCGATGATGTAAAAGTGCTCTTGGCCGAATACAGACGGGCACTTAAGAAATATAAGTCGGACAGAGATATTTAAGATTAAAAAGAATATACTGCCTTTATAAGCTTCAGTCCGTAATTTTCGGTATGATAGAAGTTATTAGGCAGGATTAAATAATCACAATAACAATCCATCATAAAATTTAAAAAACTTCCTTGTGAAAAAAAGTTATTCATACATTGGCATCTCATTTGTAATTTTGATTTTCGGAATTTGGGCTATCCCCAAAATTGTAAACAACTTTGCAGGGCCAGACCTTGAAACTGTTGGCAGTGTGCCTGACTTTAGTTTTACCGACCAAAATGGTAAAACAATTACCAATCAAAGTTACAGTGGAAAAGTATATGTTGCGGAATTCTTCTTTACAACGTGTCCTGATATTTGTCCGATAATGACTGAAAACATGAAAAAAATTCAGGATAAGTTCTTAGGAAACCCAAATCTTGCTATTGCTTCCTTTACAATTGATCCTACGCACGATACCCCTGAAGTTTTAAAAGAATATGCCAAAGAAAAAGCGATTACAAAGCCGCAATGGCATCTGTTAACTGGAGAGAAGGATTCGATTTTCAAACTGGCAAATGAAGGTTTTAATTTGTACGTAGGTGAAGTTCCCGAAGTAGATGGCGGCTTTGAGCATTCTGGGTATTTCGCCCTTATTGATCAAGATGGAAACATCCGCTCACGTGCCGATGAACACGGAAACCCTATTGTTTATTATGATGGGCTGGATGATAAGGGAATCCAAATGCTTATTGAAGATATAAAGCAACTAATTTAATTATGAGGCCTACCACACCAAATAATAAAAACTACACCGCCCTAATATGGTTGTTGTCTATTGTTATACCAATAGCCGTGGCACTATTGTTTTCGGTAAGAATACCTGGGGTAGAGCGTTTGGGGTTTTTGCCTCCTATTTATGCCACAATAAACGGATTAACGGCTGTTATTTTAATAGTGGCTGTATATCAAATTAGAAAAGGCAACCGGAAAGGCCATGAGCGCCTTATGAAAACAGCAATTACCTGCTCCGTTTTGTTTTTGGTAATGTATATGGCGTATCATATGACGTCAGACTCAACCAAATACGGGGGTGAGGGAATGTGGAAATACATTTATTATTTTATACTTTTAACCCATATTCTGTTGTCGGTTCTGGTTATTCCCTTTGTGTTAATAACCTATGTGCGCGCTATTTCAGGACAGTTTTACAAACACCGAAAAATTGCTCGTATTACCTACCCGTTGTGGCTGTACGTTGCTATAAGTGGAGTGGTGGTTTATCTAATGATTTCGCCGTATTATTAAAAGGAAAAGAGTTGTAAACCAAAAAACTGTGCGCAAGAGAATAGCACTTTTAAAAATTTGAATTCGAGATGAAAACAAAAATTCTTCTTATTGGCCTGCTTTTATTGCTTTTTACGGTAACACCCGCAGAGGCTCAATGTGCAATGTGTCGAGCCGTATTGGAAAGTGAAGAAGGCGGACAGGCTGCAAAAGGTATAAATAACGGCATTGTTTATCTTATGATTTTTCCTTACTTGCTCATTGGCGGCGTTGGTTATGCTATTTATCGAAGTAGAAAAAAAGCACGGGAAAAAGGCTTGTCGTAAAGCTATAAAATTACCCATAGTGCTATTTAAAATAAAATGGTTCCAAAACTTGAATACTTCAGTAGAATAGGTTTGCTAGTTTAGTAGCTACTTGTTTCAGTTTAAAGCCTTTTTATAGCTTAAATTATCCAGAAATCCAGTTAAGTCCAATTATTTAGTGAAATGCTGTAACAAAATCAGGCCAACCAAGTCTTATTAAAAAATACGCCGCAAAAAAGTTTCTTAGACCTTAACAAGAATTTCACATTTTACGGAACAATTCCGCTTTACTTTGTGGCACATTATTAATATTTCAGGATGATAGCGATAGAAAACCTTCACAAATCATATCACATGGGCAAAAATTCGCTCCATGTTTTAAAAGGCATAAATTTTACCGTTTCTGAAGGTGAAATGGTCTCTATCATGGGGTCTTCAGGATCTGGAAAATCTACATTATTAAACATTCTCGGAATTTTAGATGAAGCCGATCAAGGTACTTACACCCTAGATGGAACCCTCATAAAAAACCTAAACGAAAAGGTTGCCGCCCGCTATCGAAATAAATTTTTGGGCTTTATCTTTCAGTCTTTTAACCTAATCAATTATAAATCGGCTTTAGACAATGTTTCTATGCCGCTTTACTATCAAGGGGTAAAACGAAATATTCGTATTGAAAAATCAATGCATTACCTCGAAAAAGTTGGGCTAGCAGACTGGGCGGGACATTTGCCCAATGAGCTTTCTGGTGGTCAAAAACAACGTGTAGCTATTGCCAGAGCGCTTGCCAGCGATCCAAAAGTATTGCTTGCAGATGAACCTACAGGAGCTTTAGATACGAAAACTTCGTATGAGGTTATGGAACTCATCCAAGGCATAAACGACGAAGGAAAAACCATCCTGATCGTTACTCACGAAGAAGATATTGCCCATATGACCAAGCGTATCGTTAACCTTAAGGACGGTTTGATTATAGACGACTCTAAAGTAAACCAAGTACGAGCCAAAACCGAATCTTATGTTTAACCTGGAACGTTGGCAGGAAATCTTTGATACCATTCGCAAAAACAAACTGCGGACGTTTCTCACGGGGCTTTCCGTAGCTTCGGGAATTTTTATTCTGGTTGTCCTTTTGGCCATGGGCAACGGCATGTCTAACGGGGTTGCCCAAGAATTTGAAAACGACGCTACAAACCGCATAAGTGTTTGGACAAACGTTACTTCAGAAGAGTATAAAGGAATGAACCCTGGTAGGCGCATACAAATGGATAATCGCGATTATGAACTCGCCACCTCTAAAAATGAAGAGATTCTCGAACTTAAATCGGGTGTTTTTAGTAGATGGGGCCAATTGACAACCTATAAAAAGGAAAACGGAAGCTATAGGGTAGAAGGCGTACGAAGCGACTATCAGTTTTTGGAAAATGAAACGTTGGTAAAAGGAAGATATATAAACCAAAGCGACCTCCATAATTTTGAAAAAGTGGCCGTTATTGGGAACCAAGTATATCTTGACCTCTTTAAGGATAAAAATGCAATTGGCGAATATATTGATATTGGCAATATTATTTTTAAGGTAGTAGGTGTATATACCGATCCCGGAGGGGAACGAGAAGAAACCCGAATTTTTATTCCACTCACCACGGCACAACGTGTTTATAATGCGGGAGATAAACTCAGGTCGATGGCTTTTACACTTGAAAAGCACGACAGATATGAAGATGCCTTAGCCGCTTCAGAAGCATTCTCGGCACAGTTGGAAGCAGATTTAAAGACCAAACACACTATTTCGCCTACCGACACAAGGGCGGTAAATGTGAATAATACACTAGAAAACGCAAAAAAGTTTTACGATCTAAACAATATGATTCGCTGGTTTTTCTGGGGTGTAGGCATCTGTACTATCATTGCAGGAGTAGTTGGGGTAAGTAATATTATGCTTATAATTGTTAAGGAGCGCACCAAGGAGATTGGAATCCGTAAAGCTATTGGAGCAGAACCCTGGTCTATTATCGGGATGATACTTCACGAATCAATTTTTGTTACGGCTATTGCTGGTTTTGTAGGGCTTCTATTTAGCATGGCACTATTAGAGTTTGTGGGGCCTTTAATTGAAACTGCATATATTAGCAACCCATCCGTAGATTTTTCCGTGGCCATTACTACCGTGGTTATTCTAATTATAGCAGGAGCTGTTGCAGGATTTTTTCCAGCATATCGAGCCGCAAATATTAAACCTATAGAAGCTTTGCGTGATGAGTAAAATATTTAGCAGAGATAGTTGGGACGAAATAATCCAAGCCCTGAGCAGTAACTGGTTTAGAACTGTTATGACAGCTTTTGGAGTGCTTTGGGGTATATTCATTTTAGTGATCTTGCTGGCGGCCGGCAATGGTTTGGAAAATGGTATAAAACAGGGTTTTAATGGCTTGGCTACAAATTCCATGTTTATGTGGACCCAAACCGTTTCTCAACCTTATAAAGGCTTACCAAAAGGACGCAGATATAATTTTAAAATTGGCGATGTAGCCGCAATAAAACAAAACGTTCCCGGGCTACGCTTTGTTTCGCCAAGAAACCAATTGGGCGGGTTTCGTGGTAGCAATAATGTAGTAAGAGGCTTACAAACGGGTGCTTTTAATGTATATGGCGATTATCCCGAAATAATTTACCAACAGCCAATGGATATAACCTCGGGTAGGTTTTTAAACTATTCCGATATTAAGGAAAAGCGAAAAGTAGCCATTATTGGTAGTGGCGTGCAATCTGCCCTTTATGCTCCAGGCGAAGAAGTGTTGGGTTCGTATATAAAGATAAGCGGCGTCAATTTTATGGTAATAGGAACCTATAAAAAGAAAGGGAATAATGGCGACCCAGAAGAAATGCAAAAGGAAATCTATGTTCCCTTCACCTCATTTTCTCAAGCTTTTAATATGGGCGATATTGTAGGTTGGATGGCAATTACCGCAAAAGATGGGTTTTCAATAACCAATCTTAAATCGCAGGTGTTTGACGTTATTAAAACCCGACACTCCATAAACCCGAATGACGATAGAGCTGTGGGTAACTTTGATCTCTATAAGGAGTTTACAAAAATTCAAGGTCTATTTACAGCATTAAACTTTGTTGCCTACTTTGTTGGTATTCTCGTCCTACTTTCTGGAATTATCGGAATTAGCAATATAATGCTTATTGTAGTAAAAGAACGCACCAAGGAAATTGGTATTCGGCGCGCCTTGGGAGCAACTCCTTGGAGTATTCGCGCGCAGATATTATTAGAGTCAATTTTTCTTACCATTGTTTCCGGAATGGCGGGAATAGTCTTGGCAACTGCAGTACTTTGGCTTGTTAACTATCAATTAGACGGCATGGATACCAGTGAAATGATGTTTTTAAACCCATCAGTAAATGTTGGCGTTGTCTTTATAGCATTGACCATTTTAATAGTTTCAGGGTTACTGGCGGGCTTGATTCCTGCGCAGAACGCAATAAAAGTAAAACCCGTTGAAGCCTTAAGAACCGAATAAATTAACTGAAATTGAATATTTTAATCAAATGAAAAAAACTAAAACCATAATAATTCTTGCCACGATAGCAATATTGTTTGTAGCTTCTATGTACTGGCTGTATTCAAAAAACATGGAAGATCCAACAGTTTATGAAACAGAGACCCCAGAAATGGGTTCTATAGTAAAGAAAACTGTGGCTACAGGTAGTATTGTTCCTAAGGAAGAGGTGCTTATTAAACCAAATATTTCAGGAATTATAGATGAAATATTTGTAGAGGCGGGAAACAATGTCATGGCAGGAGATTTAATAGCAAAGGTAAAAGTGGTTCCAAATGTTTCTTCATTAAATAGTGCCAAAAGCAACATCAATAATGTGAAAACGCAAGTGGAAACAGCACGCCTAGCTTTTGAAAACCAAAAAAGTATGTATAACCGGCAGAAAGAACTCTTTGAGAAAGGGGTTATTTCGGCTAACGAATTTGACAATGCCCAACTTGCCTATGATCAAGCTCAACAAAGATTGAAGCAAGAACAAGTGGGCTTAACGGCTGCAAATCAAAATTACGATATTGTTAGAACCGGAACCACAAGTGGTATAGGTGCCTCGGCAAATACCGAAATCAGAGCCACCGTTTCTGGAATGGTATTGGACGTTCCCGTAAAAACTGGAAACCAAGTTATTGAAGCAAATAATTTTAACGACGGAACAACTATTGCTACCTTGGCAGATGTAGATAAAATGATTTTTGAAGGTAAAGTAGATGAAAGTGAAGTTGGAAAAATAAAGGAAGGTCTTCCCTTAGAAATTACCGTGGGCGCCCTTCCAGATGAAAGCTTTAATGCTGAATTGGACTATATTGCACCAAAAGGAGTAGATGAAAATGGCGCTATCCAATTTGAAATTAAAGGTACAATGAAGAATTTAGACACCACTAAAACCTTTATTCGCGCCGGTTTAAGCGCTAATGCCTCTATTATTTTAGCAAAAGCCGATGATGTACTTACAATTAAGGAAGCCTTAGTGCAATATGATCCAAAAACGCAAGAACCTTTTGTTGAAGTAATGGTAGGCGACCAACAATTTGAGCGTAGAGCGATAACCCTAGGCGTTAGCGACGGTATAGATGTAGAGGTAAAAGACGGTGTGAGTAAAGATGACAAAATAAAAGTCTGGAACCAGTTAAAACCTGCGTCCGGGGGTAGATAAAAATTTTTAATATTAGGCTGTCCATTCGGTAAAAGCCTCAATAAATAATTAAAAACTATATTTTTTGTAACGCGATAGCAAAGCAAAAGACTTATTCAATAATAGAAAAACTTATGAAGAAGATAGCAATCCCTTTCTTTTTTTTGATACTCGGCATTTCCATGAACGCGCAATCAAAGCAGTGGACGCTCCAAGAATGTGTAAACTATGCCCTTGAAAATAACATTTCAGTAAAACAGAGCGCTTTAGATCTGGAAAGTACTGATGCCGATAGACTTGAGGCCATTGGTAATTTTCTTCCTTCTTTAAATGCAAATGCCAACGCATCTAAAAATACGGGTTTAAGTCTTAACCCAACCAACAACCAGTTGGAAAATACTACTTTCGGATCTGCATCGGCAGCAATAAATGTAGGTTACACCGTTTTTGATGGTCTTAAGAATGTGCGCCAATTGCAGCGCTCAAAACTTTCGCAACTCGCTGCGCAATATCGTTTAGATAAAATGAAAGATGATATCGCCTTGGCGGTGGCAAATTCTTTTTTACAGGTACTGCTGAATAAAGCCAATCTGGAGGTAGCAAAATCACAAAATGAGGTAACCCTTAAGCAATTAACTAGAACCAATGATCTTGTTGATGCGGGCGTACTTCCACGAGGCGACCTACTGGAAATTAAAGCAACCGATGCCAATGAAAAGCAAAAAATTGCAGTTGCACAAAATACAGTCGAAATTTCCCTGATTAGCCTAGCGCAATTGTTGTTGATAAAAGATTATTCAACTTTTGATATTGCAGACCAAGAGTATACTATTATCGACGGAGGCATTGCCGATAAGGATGTTAATGAAATAATTGAAAGTGCTAAAGAAACCCGTGCCGAAGTAAAGATTGCAGAAAAAAATGTAGAAATGGCCAAAAAGGATGTCCAGATTGCCCGTGGAAACTATTATCCAAGCCTTTCCGCATTCTTTGGGTATAACACCCGTTATGCAGATAACGACCCATTAGATCGAGACTTTGTTGAACAACTCTACCTCAATGACGGAATTGGCTATGGCTTACAACTAAATGTTCCTATCTTTAACGGTTTTGCTGTACGCAGTAGCGTAAAGCGCAGTAAGGTTCAATTAAAGAATACGGAGTACCAATTAGAACAGGCGCAACTTGATTTGGAATCTAATGTATACCAAGCTTATGTTGATGCCAATGGCGCCTTAAAAGCTTATGAAGCTGCTTCCGTGGCACTAGAATCTCAGGAGTTAGCCTACCAATATGCAAAAGATAGATATGATGTGGGCTTGACAAATGCTTTCGATTTTAGCCAATCAAAATTGCGTTTCGACAATGCGAAAATTGAGGTAAACCGGACGAAATTTGAATATATTTTTAAGCTAAAAGTTCTCGAGTTATATTTTGGTGTTGCTCCTAGTGAATTAAAATTTTAGATATGAAGAAAAAAACACTTATCTGGATTTCTGTTGTAATTGTGCTGCTGCTAGTCTTGCTTATTGGCGGCAAAAAAGCTGGATGGTTTGGTAAGTCTGGTGATTATAGGGAAGTGGAAGTATCAAAAATACAGCCCATAGATATTACCCAGACCGTTGCCGCAACCGGAAAAATTCAGCCAGAAGTAGAAGTTGCACTTTCTTCCGAAGTATCTGGTGAAATTATTGAACTTCCCGTTAAAGAAGGCCAAACCGTAGAAAAGGGAGATCTCTTAGTAAAGATAAACCCCGATCTTATTCAAGCTGCGGTAAGTCAATCTCAAGCTGGATTACAGAATGTTCGGGCGCAATTATCACAGGCAGAAGCCAGTGAGGAAAACGCCAAACTAAACTATGAGCGTAACAAGGCGCTATTTGAAAAGGGAGTGATTTCAAAATCTGAATGGGACAAATCTGTTGCCGATTACGACATGGCAAAAGCCAATGCAAAAGCAGCGTACTATAGTGTTCAGAGTGCCGCGGCCAATGTGAAGCAATCAGTCGATAATCTTACCAGAACCACGATTTATGCTCCTATGAGCGGAACCATTTCTAAACTCTCCGTAGAGTTGGGGGAACGCGTAGTAGGAACTGCACAAATGGCAGGTACCGAAATTGTGCGTGTTGCAAACCTATCAAAAATGGAAGTGGAGGTAGATGTAAATGAAAACGATATTGTAAAAGTTTCCTTAGGAGATTCTACAAAAGTTGAGGTAGATGCATATTTAAAGCGTGAGTTTAAGGGAGTGGTTACGGCAATTGCTAATAGTGCAGAAAGTTCCTTGACCGCAGATCAGGTTACCAACTTTAAGGTAAAAGTGAGTATTCTTCCTACATCATATCAAGATTTAACGGAGGGCAAACCCGACAGTTACTCCCCATTTAGACCGGGAATGACAGCTACTGTAGATATTATTACCAATAAAAAAGCAGCGATTATTGGAGTTCCCATTAGTGCTATTGTGGTAAAGACCGATACTTCAGATTCAAAAAAACCTGCCACAAGCGCTATTGCCAATGCCAATACCGAAAAATTTGAAGCGGTTTACCTCAAGGATGGGGAAGAAGCAAAACTACGAGTTGTAAAAACTGGAATACAAGACGATACCAATATTGAAATAATTTCTGGATTAGAGGAAGGAGAAATCGTAATTACGGGTCCTTACAATACCGTTACTAAGCTTTTAAAAGAAGGGGACAAGGTTGAGGTTGCCGAATCTGGAAAAGATAAAAGTAAAAAGTAATGCCCAATATACTATGCCTTGAAACAGCTACAACCAATTGCTCTGTTGCCGTTGCAGTTGATGGAACTATTAAAGCAATTCGTGAAGAGAATAACCGAAAGTTTTCGCATGCCGAAAAACTACACGTTTTTATTGCCGAAGTTTTAAATGAATCTGGCCTGGGTAAAAACGATCTAGATGCAATTGCCATTAGTAAAGGTCCGGGTTCTTATACGGGGCTTCGTATTGGGGTTTCGGCCGCAAAAGGGCTTTGTTTTGCACTAGATATACCATTACTTTCCATCTCAACTTTAGCTGTTTTAGCGCAACATGCCCAGTGCGAAGATTGTTTTGTAATTCCTTTGTTAGATGCTAGAAGAATGGAGGTCTATTCCGCTGTTTTCAATTCAAAAAAGGAACAGGTGCGAGAAACCAAAGCCGAAATTTTAAACGAAAATTCATTTCAGGAGTACTTAGAAAAATCAAAAACGCTTTTCCTAGGTGATGGAGCTGCCAAGTTTACAGACTTATGCAATCATAAAAATGCCGTTTTTCTTAACGGAAAGTTTCCAACTGCTGCCAATATGGTAGGCTTAGCAGAGGCTAAATACAAAATAAGCGACATAGAAGATGTCGCTTATTTTGAACCTTATTATTTAAAGGAGTTTATGTCTAAATAACTTTTTGCTTATAAAAGTGAATCAAAATAAGTGACCACTTTAATAAGGTCATTTTCCTCATCAACATCAAGTTTATTGTCTTTTATAAAGGCTTTTACCTCATTCTTCTTAGCACTCATTACTTTTAGCACTTTAGACCTTTTGCTTGGCATTTCTAAAAACGTTCCATCTTGAACTAGATAGTAGGTCACAGATTTGTCAAAAGACGGGCCAGTTGCTCTGTCGTAACTTGTTTTGGCTTTTTGAGGTTCCTTAAAAACAGAAGTTGTTTTTTTATACAAGTCATAAGTTTCGCCATCACTTAGTACATTAAAGTAACCACCTTTTTCATTACTCCCATTATAAGGAACAAAGATGTACAAGTCAGCGCCAATTTTAACAAATATATCTGGATCTTTTACCATGGCGCTGTAGTTTTCTGTGTAGCTATTCTTCTTAATCTCTATCTCGTCTGCATGCGCATTGTATCGCATCAGAACGTCAGACTTTATTAATTCGTCTTCCTGAAAAATACTACCTTTAATAAAATTTGGGTTTGCATAAGCTTCATCTTTTATTGCATCAAACTCAGCTTCGGTTAAACCAAAAGCCAAAGACTTTTGATTAATATCTATAGTGCGTTCATAAACGCTGTAATAAGACATGTTTCGTTGAGAAAAGGCCGATACTGCAAAAAGTGCAAGAAGCCCTGTTATTATTATTTTTTTCATCTTAAAAGTTTTAGTTCAATTAAATATTAGTAGTGTCCGATTAAAATAATTAAAAAACCACTTGTTTCAACAATAGTAAGCTATTAGAATATCATTAAAATATAATACCTTGCTATTGAGATTCCAATAAAGGATAATCATTTTAAACATATGTATAATGAAATTAACCTGATTATCAGGACCTTACAATTATAGTCGTATGTCGTTTAGCGAAGCGGTCGTACATCTTTGTCGGACACTAATGATTAAATATAACTCTTTTTTTCAAGCAATACAATTTTTACTTATTAATTGATTCTAGATTATGGTGGTGAATATCACGCTGCGGAAAGGGAATGCTTATACCAGCAGCTTCTAATCGTGCTTTTCCTTCTTCTAAAACTAACCATCTTAGGTCCCAGAAATCTTCATTTTTAGCCCAGTAGCGTAAACTTAAATTTACAGAACTATCAGCTAGCTCGGCAACTACAACCATAGGCATTTTGTCTTCCGTTTTTAATACCGTTTCTTGTTCCATAACCAAATTCATCAGCACGTCTTTGGCTTTCTTAATATCGTCGTCATAGCCTATTCCAAACGCTAAATTTTCACGTCTAATGTTTTCTGCGGAATAATTTGTGATCTTGTCATTGCTCAATTTCCCGTTAGGAATAACAGCAAGCTGATTTCCAAATGTATTGATTTCGGTATTAAAAATAGATATATCTTTTACCGTTCCATCTACACCTTGGGCGCTAATAAAATCCCCCACCTTAAAAGGTCTTAACAATAAAATCAATACCCCGCCAGCAAAGTTAGCCAGAGAGCCTTGTAGAGCCAAGCCTATGGCAAGACCAGCAGCACCAATGATGGCTACCAAGGAGGCCGATTTAACTCCTAATTGGGTTATCACCAATACGAAGAGCATAATTTTTAGGCCCCAGTTGATTAAACTTGCGATAAAATTTTCTAAAGTTATATCGTAATCCTTTTTATTAAAATATTTTCGTACCAGACCATTAATTAGTTTTATCACCCACATTCCTATTAACAACATTAATGCTGCACCAACTAAGGTAGGTATAAAGTCGATTAATTTTTGACCATACTTTTCGATATAAATATCCAAGTCTTTTAATTTTTCCATAAATGTTACTGTTTTTTGTTTAGAGTTTTAATTACTGTTTTTGTGTTATTTAAAGGTAATTTACAAGCGTTGTTTACGCATATATAAATTAATGTTTCCTGTGGCACATAGCGGTTCGCAAATAACGCGCCATCTTTTTCTTCTTCACTTCCCGCAATGATAATATTTGGAAAGTAATTATTGTTTATTTCTTTAATTTTTTCTGAAGCTTCTTTCCCTATAATTACTACTTCGTAAAAATCATTTTGAAAATTTAGCAGCAAGTCCATCCAATTGGTGAAACCGCTGGGGTATTGTTCAATTTCTGAAACAACATTTTTAAGCATTTGATGCGAAATAGTATCAAACCTAGTGTTCTCAAAGTATTTGGAAAGTATAAAAAGGTTTTTGGCCATAACCGAATTTGAAGCGGGTATTACGTTATCGCGATACTCAAAACTTCTAGTTACGATTTCTGGGTCTTCTTTTGAAGTGAAGTAAAACATATGTTTTTCATCATCAAGAAAATTTGTCAGGGTGTAGTCAGTCATTCTCTTTGATAGGTCTAACCATTTTTCATCAATAGTTACTTGATAGAGCTCTACAAAAGCTTCGATAGTAAAGGCGTAATCTTCTAAAAAACCATTAATACTACTTTTTCCTTCCTTGTAATTGTGAAACAACGCTCCATTTTTTTGCAATTGTTTTTCTGAAATAAAATTTGCGTTACTTAAGGCAATATCTAGATATTCTTGATGGCCCAATGCTTTATAAGCATCTACATACCCCTTTAACATCATCGCATTCCATGAGGTAAGCGTTTTATCGTCCAGTCTTGGTCTTGGTCTTTTGTTGCGATAGGATAATAAGGTTTTTTTCCAGTGTTTTTTCTTCTCTTGAAGTGCTTCGGAAGAAATATTGAATGCTGTTTCTATTTCAGTATCGGTTTTCTTTCTAATTAGCACATAATGCTCGTTTTCCCACTTCCCGTAGCTGTTTATATTATAATATTCTTTAAAAATAGGAAAGTCGTCTTTGAGTAGTTGCTGCAATTCTTTCGAAGTAAAAACGTAAAAAGCACCCTCCTCTAAACTCCCGCTTTCGTCATCGCTATCTGCGTCTAAAGAGGAGTAAAAACCACCTTCATCATTTGTTAGCTCACGTGCTATAAATGCTAGAGTTTCTTCAATAACTTCTTTGTAGAGGGGGTCTTTTGTTACCAAATACGCATTGCTGTAAAGGCTTACAAGCTGTGCATTGTCATAAAGCATTTTTTCAAAGTGTGGAATATGCCATTTTTCGTCGGTGCTATAGCGCGCAAAGCCGCCGCCCACCTGATCGTACAAACCGCCAAACGCCATTTTTTTTAGGCTGAGGTTCACGTAGTCTTGTAAATTAGTGTTGCCCTCTTGGTTGGCGTATCGAAGTAAAAATTCATAATTGTTAGGCATCATGAACTTTGGGGCTCCTCTAAAGCCACCGTTTTTGGCATCGAATTTTGTAGCTAATTTTTCGATGATTTCGGCAGTAGGATATTCGGTAAAATCAACATCCTCGGTGTTAAGGCTTATTAAATCCATGCTTTTAATACCGGCTTCAAGTCGGTTGGCATAAGCAATAAGCTTTTCCGGCTCTTCCCTATACACCTCTTGAATTTGGCCTAAGGCATTGATCCAATCTTTTTTTCTGAAATAGGTTCCGCCCCAAACAGGCCGGCCGTCAGGGAGTGTAACCACATTTAATGGCCAACCTGCGCTCCCAGTCATAAGCTGAACGGCATTAATATAAACCTGATCAACATCTGGTCGTTCTTCTCGATCTACTTTTACCGGAATAAAATTTTTGTTCATTACGGCCGCAACGGTACTGTCCTCAAAGCTTTCGTGCTCCATAACATGGCACCAATGGCAAGCCGCATAGCCAATGCTGATAATCATTAGCTTTTTTTCTTTTTTTGCTTGTAATAACGCGTCTTTGCCGTAAGGTCTCCAGTTTACAGGATTATGAGCATGCTGCAACAGATACGGGCTAGACTCATTAATTAAATCGTTAGTAAAGGCGTGTGTTTTCAAATTTTCGTTTTTTGAGGAAGTACATCCGAAAATCGAGATTATAACTAAAAATGCAATTACAGATCGCATAACTTTATATAGAAAAACAAAAATACGCTTTTGAAGTGCCAAAAGCGTATTTTTATTGTTTCAGTGAGAAAATTATCTTACTTCAAACGTAATCTTAACATTTACTCTAAATTGGGTGATATTTTCGCCATCAACCATACAGCTTTGTTCGTTTATATAAACCGAGCGTATATTTTTTACGGTTTTTGAAGCTTCTTTAACTGCGTTTCTTGTTGCGTCTTCCCAACTTTCTGTTGAACTAGCTAAAATTTCGACTACTTTTAATACTGCCATAATTTATTGTTTTTTATGTTAATTAATTAAAGGCTTAATATACAATTATAAGAAACCAAAACTTTAAAAATTAAGTTAAAAGCGAAGGGTTTGTCAGTGGATTTTTCCGAAGCACTATTCAATGCCATGAATTAATAAGTGATAAAACGTCTAGAAAACGTTAAATACGAACCTGAAAAATACTCAGAACATCGTGTTCTGGTTTTTGATTCTTACTATTATTAAGGTGTTAGGCGTTACCCATTTATTGCTTCTACGGTTTTTACTTGCCCTTTGAGCAATTCCTTTAGCATAGCTTCAATTCCGTTTTTAAGCGTCATTGTAGACGATGGGCAGCCGCTGCAAGCTCCTTGAAGAACAACTTCTACCGTTTTAGTGCTCTCGTTAAAACTCTTAAAGAGGATATTACCTCCATCTTTTGCCACTGCTGGTTTAACGTACTCGTCTAAAATATTGATAATTTCCTTTTCAAGGGCAGAATAAGCTCTTGTAGGTTCATTTATACTATCATTGTTTATTGTCTTGTTTTCTACTGAATTTGCCGCATCAACAACTATAGGCTTTCCGTCTTCAATATATTTTTTAATAAACTCACGGATTTCCATTGAAATTTCTTCCCAGCCTATCATATTGTATTTCATTACCGAAATATAATTGGAGCTGATAAATACTTCCTTTACAAAAGGGAACTTAAAGAGTTCTTTTGCCAAAGGTGAAGTATTGGTTTCGGCTACATCCTTAAACTCAAGGATCTCTTTGCTCAATGATTTACTGGCTACAAACTTCATTACACTTGGGTTGGGGGTCACTTCCGCATAAATAGTTACCGGAAGCTTTCTTGAAGTAGCCGTAGTCGTTTCGGTAATCACTGGTGTTCCTGCATTTAGATAGGCTAAAATTGATGCTGCAACTTCATCCTGCACATCTTTCCAATCAATGATATCGTATTTTTCAATTGCAATAAAATTATGCGATATAAAAACTGTTTTTACAAATGGCAAGTAAAAAAGCTGTTGCGCAAGTGGGCTTGGCGTAGCTTCGTCAATATTCTTAAATTCATAGCTTGTGGAACTTGTTAAGAGTGAATTTGCAGTGAACTTAACAATATTGCTATTTGAAGTCTCCAAAATTTCTATATGATTTTTAGACATATTATTGTTTTTTGTAAAAATACTAAAGAATATTGTGGAATAGGCTTGTTGCGAATTATAAAAGAAATCTCAGGTAGCCCAAGCTGTATTTTTTTTGTTAAAATTTGATTCTGAAGGCTCTGTTTTGGACTTTTAGTGTTTTTTGATCATAATTCGAGGCAATTACCATTTCTTTTAAGAGAATAGGGGCAAGAGTATTCATAAAATTTTCTTAATTTTCGCCCTACATATTTCAAAAATCATGAATCATCATTATTCCCAGAAACTTTTAAGTTTCATTTTTCTTGTTTTTAGTATAACGATGTCTTTTTCGCAAGTTCCAGGAAACCCTTATGTGGATGCAGGACCGGATAAGTTTGTAGCCTGTGGTGATACTTGCACAGATATAACCGCGGAATTTTTTGATATCGGCGATACAAGCACTTATACAGTTGGACAAATTTTCTATAACCCTCCGTTTCCCTTTAATGGATTGGCAAATTCTATGAACCCAGATGTAGATGATAGATGGTCTGGGGTTGAAGACTTGCCTTTTGATTTATGCTTTTTTGGTTCAATACGAAACGAATTTCAAGTAGGGTCAAATGGTGTCCTTACTTTTGATGTAGACCCTAATAACACTTTTAATGCTTGGAGTTTCGACGGAGATTTGCCCAACAATACAGAGGCTGCCTTATCTGAGGCCAATGTTTTTACGCCGGTGCACGATCTTGATCCAACTAAACCAGGTAATGAAGAGATTGGGTATGAGGTTATTGGTGCTGCGCCTAATAGAGTTTTAGTGCTTTCTTATTATGAAGTTCCCCTATTTGGCAGTGGTTGCAGTGAAAAGTCTACCCAAATGGTAGTTTTCTATGAAACAACGAATATAGTTGATATATATATAAAAAATAAACCTACATGTACTTGGAACAGCGGTAATGCTGCCTTGGGAATTCAAAATAATGCGGGAACTGTTGCTCATGTTCCTCCTGGAAGGAACACCTCCGATTCGCCTTGGACTGCAGAGAATGAAGCTTGGCGATTTTATCCAGCTGGCCCTAGTGTAGTAACTTTTGAGTGGTTGGATGCAGCAGGTAATGTTATTGGAACGGATCCAACAATCAATGTGTGCCCAAATGGTTCAGAAATATATACTGCAAAAGCGACCTACACAAGCTGTAATGGGGAAGAAGTGGTTGTAACTGATGAAATTAGGGTTTCAGTACCATCAGAAGCGGTTATCGCCAGCCCACCATTAGACCTGAATCAATGTGATGATGGTACAGGGCCAGGAATTTTTGATTTAACCCAAAACAATGCCGTGGTGCGGGGTGGACAAGGAGCGAACTTCCCCGTTACATATCACCACGATCAATTGGCTGCTGAAACTGGTGTAGGTGAAATTGATCCTGATAACGCGTATCCTATTGTTGGTACTTCAGAAATAATTTGGGTGCGAATTGAAGACCCATCGGGCAGTTGCTATGCGGTAGATTCCTTTGAGATTTCATTTGCAACTGTTGAAGCTACCCAGCCAGCAACACCACACTATATATGCGATCAAGATGAAAACGGACAAGAACCGATCAATCTTGAAGCATCTTTTAATAGTATTATTCTAAACGGACAGGCTCCTTTGTCGTTCTCTGTTACGTATCACGACAATCCTGGTGATGCTAACTCAGGAAATAATCCATTTCCACAGCCATACACAGTTGCCGCTGCTTCTACAACTATTTATGGACGTGTAGAAAGTAACCAAGATCCAGATTGCTTTGAAACCACTGATTTTGAGATTATTTTAGACACTCCCCCCACAATCAACCCCACCCCAGACCCCTTAATCGCCTGCGACGACGACAGCAATGGTTTTACAGACTTCTTCTTGCACACCGCAGACGATGACATTACCGGTGGCGACCCCACCCTTACGGTCACCTATCACTACACCGAGCTTGA
>NZ_JAVMBW020000017.1:0-41420 GCF_031631895.2 Aequorivita marina | reverse complement strand
AGCTTATGTACATCGCCTTCCCCGCCTCGGCGGGGAAAGCAACTCTTTTTAATACGTTATTCACTTTTCCCCTATACTTTGTTTCCTATATGTCACGATATTTATCCTCGCAAGTGTGAGGATCTTTTCCAGACAATGCCAACGGATACCAATAAATAATCCAAAACATTGCAGGAATTGAAAAACTAAGGTGGTTATAGCGACGGGGCTCACCTCTTACCATTCCGAACAGAGAAGTTAAGCCCGTTTGCGCCGATGGTACTACATCCTTGTGGAAGAGTAGGTCGCCGCCTTCCTTTAAAGACCCAATCATGTATTTGATTGGGTCTTTTTTTTGCGACAAACCTAAAAAGATTGAGCACTGCTTCAAATCTATAAATTGGGATGATTGCTTTTACTATACAGACACACTTTTTTGGACGGTATCGCTCATCTTTATGCGTAAAATTATATCCGTTGCGGGCTGAATATGTTCAGCAAGTCGTAATTGAACTTATAGTATAGCTCGATACGATTTTTAAATAATAATCACTTGAATTACCATCGGTTTGTCCAATTAAATCGATAAAAGGACAATGGGTATTATGCCTATATATTTAGCCTTTTGCTAATAAAGTGGATAGAAAGAAATGGTCTTACTTTTTGATGCAGTATTTGTGATTTCCTGTTCGTAAGTAAAGCTATGCATCAGGATGGAATGTGGTATCAAGAAGTTTGAGGAACCAATAGCGTCTTAAACTGTTATTTGCAGCGTCAAATTGTGGATTCAACAGAACAACTTATTAATATTCGTAAAAGCTGGATTATTTAAATCCGTAGCGGAACATAACTAGGACCAAATGCAGGAAGATGCTAAGCTTTAGTAATTCTCTGAGGTTATGCCTGAGTATTTATCAGTAACTGTTCCCTAAGATGGCTAAACTATTTTCCATCGGAACTAGTCAATAAAAAAGCGACCTATTCCTTGGAACGGCCGCTTTTTCAAAATTTCACGAACAATAGACTACTGCTTTAGAATTTTAAAAGTTTTGGTAGCATTTGCCATATTGAGCTTTACAATATAAACACCGTCATTAAGCCTTTCCAAATTTATGTTTTCGGCACTGTTTGATAGGTTTTTGTTCAGCACATTTTGCCCTAAAACATTAAAAATAGAAATTCCGCTAAAACGGGCGTCATTAGATTTTAAGGATAAGATTTTAGCCTCGCTATTGTAAAAATGACTTATGGTTTCCGTAGTTTCAAAACTGGATATGGCCAACGGCTGCGAATTGGTTTTAAAGTTGTCTATATATGCCGAGCCTTCGTAGTTATCGTGAACAAACCGTAACTGATCTACCTGCCCCACAGAAACGGAAGTGCCCTCATAAATTACTTCGCCATTAATGTAGAATTTAACATCCTCACCAACTGTTTTAATCTTTACGTTGTACCAAGTTTCTTTTTCCCAATTATGCCCGGTGTAAACAACCTGAATACCCGTAGGGCCACCTTTTACGAAAACGTTTATGGAACCATCAAAGAAAAAGTTGATATAGGTTCTATAACGAGACTCAGTGATGTCAACCAACGCCATCAAAAAATTGAAATTGTTTGGATCTTGCTCTGAAAAATATAGATCTGCGGAAAATTCAGTATCATCCATTGAGACTGGGTCAGAATAATTATAAAAAGCGCCAATATATGGATCCAGTTTTCCGGGAAGATCAGGTTCTTTATTCAGTTTTAAGGAATAATTGCCATTACTGGCAAGTTCATCAGTAATAATTTGGTTTTCGATAAAGCCTCCATTTTCATTGTCTGTTGTTTCCCAATTATTTTGCCCATATATATTGCCCAATTCGTAACCTTCAGAAATTTCGAAAGATATTTCCTGTGCGCTTAGGTTAAAAGCGAAGGCAGTAATAAGGGTAAGTGCCAATGTAATTTTTTTCATAGTTTTATTTTTTAATATTCTGACAAAACTACCCAAATTTAAGAGAAGAACTGGGGTGTTTTGGCTTCATTGTAATAATTAAAATACTGAGAATAGGTTCCCAAAAAAACAAATAAACTTGTGGTATATTTATAGAAATTTTCTTTCCGCTTGGCCATCTCGGATTTTCCAGAGAACAGAAAGGTCAAGAAGCTGAAAATTTATTCCAAAAATTAAAAAATAATTAGTCGTGTCCGACTAAGATATAAGACCGCTGCGCTGAAAGACATAAGACGTAAGACTTGCTTTTTAATAGATTGAAAACTAGATAAAATTGATTAAACATACTTTTTAATTGATAAACTTTGATGCTAAGCATAATAGCATGCTGTCATTAAATAAAAAATATTCTAATTGCCTATTATCTGTGACTCAACAAATTTTCTCACTCTTTTAATCGGACACTAATGAAAAATCATGATCAAATAATTTTTACCTCATTAATTCCAAGTGGTTATAGAACAACTAACTGGCCAAAAAAACTACCGTTAATAAATTGGTTGGCACTATGGCGGATAACATTTTAATTTTGTGATTGGGAATATATTGCACGAGCAGGAAACCCAGCCACCAACGAATATTTAATTATCCTCAATTTGCTGCCGTAGGAGCAAATAACAAGACGTTTAGTTGGGCAAATATTCTTTCAAGGCAATGCCATCTGCTAGATTCACCCGTCTATAGGCTTAGTCAAAGGTCAGGATAGGCTTTACTTCCCAATACAAAAATTAGCAAAAATATTCCCTAAAAGCTCGTCGTTACTTATTTCACCAGTAATTTCACCAAAGTAGTACAGCGCTTGTCGAATGTCTATTGCCAAAAGATCGCCGCTTAGGTTATTGTCTATTCCTTCCTGCACTTTAATGATTTCTTCCAGTGCTTTTAGCATAGAATCGTAATGGCGACTGTTGGTGACGATGGTTTCGTTATTGCGAAGGGCGCCGGTGTTTACAAAATCAAGCAGCTGTTCTTGAAGTTCGTGAACGCCTTGGCCGGTTTTGGCAGAAAGTAATTTGAGGTTTGGGATTTGGGATTTAAGGTCTGAGACTTCTTCCTCGGAAAGGGTATCAATTTTATTTGCAACAATAATGAGGTTTTTGGCCGGATATCTATTTTTAATTTTTTCTATTTCTAATAAAACAGATGAATATCCTCCCCCTCGGGGGGAGGTGCCGAAGGCGGAGGGGGAAGCATCAAACAAATAAACCACCACCTGTGCAGCTTCAATTTTTTCAAAAGTTTTCTTGATTCCCATGCCTTCGATGGTATCTGTGGTTTCACGGATTCCAGCGGTATCTATAAAACGAAAACCAATGCCGCCAATCACGATTTCATCTTCAATA
The DNA here is from genome assembly GCF_031631895.2 of Aequorivita marina. NCBI lineage: Bacteria > Pseudomonadati > Bacteroidota > Flavobacteriia > Flavobacteriales > Flavobacteriaceae > Aequorivita > Aequorivita marina. The sequence goes on along the minus strand of NZ_JAVMBW020000017.1, from coordinate 38,102 downwards.
CTATCTCTTGTGGTTCCGGCAATGTCGCTTACAATGGCGCGTTCTTCATTTAAAAGCGCATTCAGTAGTGTAGATTTCCCAACGTTGGGTTCGCCAACAATCGCAACTGGAATTCCGTTTTTCAGCACATTTCCTGTAGCAAAGGAATCTATCAAGCGTTTAAGTACTTGTGTTATTCTAGAGATAAGTTTTTGGAAATCGTCCCTATTTGCGAATTCTACGTCTTCTTCAGAGAAATCGAGTTCCAATTCAATTAATGAAGCAAAGTTTAATAATTCTTCGCGCAGTTTTTTTATTTCCGAAGAAAACCCACCACGCATTTGCTGGATAGCCAATTGATGACTTGCCGCACTATCACTGGCTATTAAATCGGCTACCGCTTCGGCCTGGCTTAAGTCCATTTTACCGTGTAGAAATGCTCGTAGTGTAAACTCACCCGCTTGGGCCATTCTACAGCCGTTCCGAAGGCATAATTGTATTATTTCTTGTTGAATATAACTACTGCCATGACACGAAATTTCCACCACGTCTTCGCCTGTATAGCTATTTGGATTTTTGAAAATAGTAGCGAGCACTTCGTCAACTACTTTATCGCCATCCTTGATATGCCCAAGGTGGACGGTATGTGTTTTTTGTTCTGAAAGTTTTTTTCCTGAAATAGAAACAAATAGAGTAGAGGCTATAGCAATAGCTTCAGGCCCTGAAAGTCTTATAACGGCAATTGCGCCGGCACCCGCAGGGGTTGCCATTGCTACTATGGTATCTGTGTGTGTCATGGACTGCAAAGGTAAGATTAAGTTTGAGAAAATTTTTAATCTTTCTTGAAGTTGCCAATACAATGGGGTTTATCCAAGCTCAATTTGCTTTTTTACCCATGCCATATTTTTTTGAAGTCTAAAATTGAACCATTCTTCTCTATAATCGGAATCGTTTTCTATTAAATGTTTGAAATTTCGAAATGGGTTATGTCGGTCAAGAGCATCTAATAATTTTGACGATACGCTGAGGGAATCTACTTGTCGGGCAAACTCCTCCATAACCTTGAACGCTTGAGTGGAATGCATGGGGTCAATTAAAATATAATCATCTTCATTCTCTTCAACCTTCTCAATTACTTCTTGCCACGGATTTTCTTCTTCCATCATCAAGAAGTCTTCAGCTTCTTCGGGAATTTCAATAAAAGTATTCGTAGCTTTTTCGTAATAGCATACCATCCCACACAATAAACTGTCTGCAATTTCCTGGATGACATTCTTTTCGGTTTTCATATTAAATATGTTAGAATTAAAGGGGGTAAATTTAATTAAAAATATTCGCCAAAAATGAGTCTATGGTAGCAATAATTTCAATTTGATCTGGCAATGATTATCAGAGCTTGAATTCTGGTTATAGCGTTTTAATGCTATTTTTTATTAACGGCAACTAATGCCTATGCAGTAGTTATACCAACTCTTTAATTTGAATTAATTCAGCATATAATATGTGGGAATAAACAAGCTGTTTTTTAAGATGAAATAAATTTAAGCCCAACTATTGAGGCAATGAGGGTAGCAATAAAAAAGATACGCCAAAAGGTAGCCGGTTCGTTAAAATAAAAAATGCCAACCAAAACGGTGCCTACAGCGCCAATTCCGGTCCAGACGGCATAACCTGTACCTATGGGGATGGTTTTGGTTGCTTGTATTAGAAAATACATACTAATGGCCAAGCTTAAAATAAAACCTAAAAACCAAAGTCGCGACTCCATGCCTGAAGTTTCATTTGCCTTTCCCAGACATGCTGTGAAACCAACTTCAAAGAGGCCGCCGATTATTAAAAGAATCCAATGCATTACAAATGTTTAAAAGTGTGGTGAGTTTATAGCTGTTGAATTTTTAAACACACATAATTGTTGCCGGCATTCAAAGTGTATAATTTGAATAGGGCGTACATCAATCTAAAATAAAAATAATTCAATCGGCTGGAGCAAGTTTGCTTAACCCTCCACTCTCCCGATAGCTATCGCGGATCATTTTTTACGTAAAATTTTACTAGGCCAAAACAGCGTATTTAAAATTTTGATTTTTTTGAAAAAAATACTCACTTAAAACAACATAGAGCAATTATTACGAAGTATGCTCATAAATTCTCTCGTATAGATCAATATATTGCTTTTTAATAACTTTTCGCTTCATTTTCATGGTTGGCGTAAGCTGTCCGTCCTCTATGCTCCAAACATCGGGCGTTAATTCAAATTTCTTAACTTTTTCCCACTGTCCAAATCGTTCGTTATAGAAATCTACTTCTTGTTGAATTCGGTCTATTACGGCCTGATTCCTTACAATTTCCTTAGGATCTGACGGAATGGTCCTTCCTTTTCTGCTGCCCCAGTCTTTTATAAACTCAAAATCTGGCTGAATTAAAGCTGCTGGCATTTTTTCGCCTTCGCCAATAACCATAATTTGTTCTATAAAACGAGATTGTTTCATTATATTCTCGATGGTTTGTGGGGCTACGTATTTTCCACCGCTAGTTTTAAACATCTCCTTTTTTCTATCGGTAATTTTTAAGAAACCTTCGCTATCCAATTCGCCTATATCGCCCGTATGGAAATAGCCGCCTTCCATAACTTTTTCAGTTTCTTCTTCATTTTTAAAGTATCCAAGCATTACTTGGGGGCCTTTTACCAAAATTTCACCATCGTCTGCTATTTTTACTTCGGTTTCTCGAAGTGGTTTTCCAACGGTTCCAATTTTAAAACCATCTTCGCGCATATCGTTCACCGAGATTACCGGGGAAGTTTCAGTTAAACCATACCCTTCCATGACCGGAATTTGAGCCGCATTAAAAACACGTGCCAAACGCGGTTGTAGCGCTGCGCTTCCAGATGCAATAGCCTTAATATTACCGCCCAAAGCTTCTCGCCACTTACTAAAAATCAATTTGTTTGCCAGTTTCAGTTGCGTTTCATACCACCAGCCGTTTGCGCCATAGGGCTCGTATTTTAAGCCTAGGTCTATCGCCCAAAAGAAAAGCTTCTTTTTAATTCCAGAAAGTTCACCTCCTTTGGAATAGATTTTATCGTAAACTTTTTCTAATACCCGCGGCACTGCCGTCATCACTTCTGGATGTACCTCGTTTAGGTTTTCACTAATTGTATCGAGCGATTCAGCAAAATAAAGCTCAACACCGCAAAATTGGTACATATAGTGTAACATACGCTCGTAAACATGGCATACAGGCAGAAAACTTAAACTAGACGATTTACCATTAATAATTGGGAGGCGTTCCGCACTAAACTTGGCGTTACTGGCAATGTTTTTATGCGAAAGCATTACCCCTTTAGGCTTTCCAGTGGTGCCAGATGTATATATTAAGGTGGCTACATCATCTTCGTTAATAACCTCCATGCGTTTTTGCACTTCTTCTTGATTGCTGTCGTCCTTACCTTTTTCTAATACCTCGCTCCAATTTTTGGCACCTTCAATTGTATTAAAAGTAAAAACGTCTTTTAACGAGGGCACATTCTGCTTTATGGCCATTACTTTTTTATAGACTTCCTCATCAGAAACAAAACAATATACACACGCGCTATGGTTTAAAACATATTCGTATTCTTCCTCTGAAATTGTAGGATAAATAGGTACATCCTGGGCTCCAGTTTGCATAATTCCGATATCGCAAATGTTCCATTCCGTTCTATTGGTAGAAGAAATTATGGCAACTTTGTCATTGGGCTTTACGTCCATTCGCAATAGGGCGCGACTAATTGCATTGGCTTTATCTAGATATTCTTTAGTTGAAGTAGCTACCCATTTACCGTCATACTTGGTGTTGAGGGCTTTTTGTTGTGGGTATTTTTCAAGTTGATAGTATGGAAAATCGAAGAGTCTTTTTGGGTCGTTCATTATCTGAATTTGTTAAGGAAGTGAAAATAGCAAAATTATTTTAGATTCTCTTAAAAAGAAAAAGGAATGACGCTGTTACGCCATTCCTTAAAGATACAAGTTTTTAAATAATTCTTGAATAAAAATACAAAAAGCTACTATTTATTCGCTAACCATTTTTCCGCGTTTACAAAAGCTTCAACCCAAGGGGAAACTTCATCGCTTTTTCTTTTTTCAGGGTAGTGCGCCCAGTTCCAAGGGAATGTGGAGCGTTCTAAGTGTGGCATCATCACTAAATGACGCCCCGTTTTATCGGTCATCATTGCGGTATTAAAATCGCTGCCATTCGGGTTTGCGGGCAATTTATCATATCCGTATTTCGCAACAATGTTGTAGTGCGCTTCTTTTTTAGGAAAACTGAACTTTCCTTCACCATGGGCAGACCAAATTCCTAAAGTGCTTCCTGCCAATGAAGATAGCATAACTGAATTGTTCTCCTGAATTTTTACTGAAGTGAAAGCACATTCAAACTTACCAGTATCGTTATGAAGCATTTTTGGCTTTTCTTCGTCGTCTGGATTAAGCAATCCTAGTTCAACAAATAGCTGACATCCATTGCAAACACCCAGTGATAACGTATCATCTTTCGCGAAGAAATTCTTTAATGCTCTGTTCGCTTTTTCATTGTATAAAAATGCCCCGGCCCAGCCTTTGGCACTTCCTAAAACGTCGCTATTGCTAAAACCACCAACCGCTACTAATAGCTTTATATCTTCCAAAGTCTCTCGGCCTTCAATAAGGTCAGTCATGTGCACATCTTTTACGTCAAAACCAGCAAGATGCATCATATACGCCATTTCGCGTTCGCTATTACTTCCTTTTTCCCGAATAACCGCAGCCTTAGGGCGTTGGTTGCCAAGCGGAGTCGAGGTGGGAAGTTTTCCTGTGAAATTCTTCGGAAATTCAAACTTTAATTCCTGGTTTTTATAGTTTTCATAACGCTCTTTTGCCAATGTTTTACCGCTTTGGTTTTGGTCTAGCAAATAGGAGGTTTTATACCAAACATCTCGCATTTCTGGAATGCTGAAGCTAAGATCTTCAGAATTATTTTTTATATGAAGTGTTTCGTTTTCTGAAACAGTTCCTATCTTTTTGAAATCTATATTCTTTTCAGACAGTAATTTTTCAACTGAATCATCGTCACTAGCTTGAATTACAACTCCTGCATTTTCAGCAAAAAGTAATTTTACTAAGTCGTTTTCGCCTAAGGAAGAAAGATCTAGGCTAGCACCCAAATTAACAGCTGCAAAACACATTTCTAGTAAGGTGGTAATTAACCCCCCTGAAGCAATGTCATGGCCGGCAAGTATTTTATCGTCCTTGATTAATTCCTGTAAACCATTAAAAACAGTTTTAACGTATGCTGAATTTTTAACATCGGGAGTTTCATTGCCAATAGAATTTAAAATCTGTCCAAAGGAAGAACCACCCAGTTTAAATTCGTCTTGCGAAATGTTGATATAATAAATGCTCGCGCCGTTTTTCTGAAGTACAGGCTCAACCACCTTTTTTATAGCATTACAATTCCCAGCTGCCGAAATAATTACAGTTCCGGGAGATATCACTTCATCATCCTTATACTTCTGCTTCATTGAAAGCGAATCTTTTCCCGTGGGAACATTGATTCCTAAATCAATTGAAAAGTCTGAAACTGCTTTTACAGCCGCGTATAGTCTAGCATCTTCGCCTTCGTTATTACAGGGCCACATCCAGTTGGCAGAAAGTGAAACGCTTTTTAGACCGTCTTTTAATGGCGCCCAAACAATGTTTGTTAATGCCTCGGTAATTGCATTTCTGGAACCCGCGGCAGGATCAATCAAAGCTGTTAATGGAGAATGCCCAATTGAGGTGGCAACGCCTTCCTTACCTTGATAATCCAGCGCCATAACGCCGCAATTATTTAACGGAAGCTGTAATGGACCCGCCGTTTGCTGCTTGGCAACGCGACCGGTAACACAACGATCTACTTTGTTGGTAAGCCAATCTTTACATGCCACGGCCTCCAATTGAAGCACCTGCTCTAGGTATTCTTTTACTTTTGAAACCTCATAAGCAGCACTTTTATAATTTCTGTTTAAGGTTTTATCTTTCATTATTGTCTTTGGAGAGCTACCAAACATATCTTCCAAAGCGAAATCCATGGGTTTTTCACCTTTTTTATTTTCAAAACAAAAACGTTGGTCTCCGGTTACGTGGCCAACTTCGTACATTGGGGAGCGCTCACGATCGGCTACTTTTTTAAGGGTTTTCATATTAGCCTCGCTAATGATGAGCCCCATTCGTTCTTGGCTTTCGTTGCCCATAATCTCTTTGTCTGATAGCGTAGGGTCGCCAATAGGAAGTTTGTCCAGCATAATTCTACCGCCGGTATCTTCAACCAGTTCACTCAGGCAGTTTAGGTGTCCGCCAGCGCCGTGATCGTGAATAGAAACAATAGGGTTCTGGTCGCTTTCTACCATTGCACGGATAGCGTTTGCGGCACGTTTTTGCATTTCGGGGTTGCTACGCTGAATAGCGTTTAGCTCAATTCCGCTGTGGAATTCGCCAGTATCGGCAGAAGAAACCGCAGCGCCGCCCATTCCAATTCTATAATTTTCCCCACCGAGGACAACAATTTTATCGTCTTTAACAGGTTTGCCTTTAATGGCTTGGCTGGCTTTGGCGTATCCAATACCGCCCGCCAGCATGATTACTTTATCATAGCCTAACTTTCGGTTTTCAGCTAAGGCATCGTTTTCTGAATCTGCAGATTCGTTGTGCTCAAAAGTTAAAACTGACCCAGCGATTAATGGCTGGCCAAATTTGTTTCCAAAATCTGAGGCGCCATTACTGGCCTTTATTAAAATATCTAAAGGAGTTTGATACAACCAATCGCGTTCTTTCATGGGTTTTTCCCAAGGTCTGTTTTCTTCAAGCCTTGAATAGGAGGTCATATAAACCGCTGTTCCCGCCAAAGGTAATGAGCCTTTTCCGCCGGCAAGACGGTCGCGAATTTCTCCGCCACTTCCGGTAGCAGCACCATTAAATGGCTCAACGGTTGTGGGGAAGTTGTGCGTTTCAGCTTTTAATGAAATTACACTATCAAAGTCTTTTTCTGCGTACCAATCGGGCTTATCGCCACTTATTGGTGCCCATTGTTTTACTTTTGGTCCTTTTACAAAAGCTACGTTGTCTTTATATGCCGAAACGATATCATTTGGATTTTCAGCAGCAGTTTTTTTAATAAGCTTAAATAGCGATTCGGGCATTTCATGGCCGTCTATTTCAAATGTGCCGTTGAATATTTTATGCCGGCAATGTTCACTGTTTACTTGGCTGAAACCAAAAACCTCACTATCGGTTAATTTTCGGCCTATTTTATTTGATAGGTTTTCTAAATATTCAACTTCTTCAGCATTTAATGCCAGCCCTTCTTTTTGGTTGTATTCTGAAATATCTTCTATTTCTAAAATAGATTCTGGGGCAACATCAATATCAAAAATATCTTGATCTAATTTTTCAAATTTCTGCGATAGCATAGGGTCTAACACCACTGATTTATTTGAGCTATGGTGAAATTCTTCAATTCTAAGTATTCCGGTAATCCCCATGTTCTGGGTGATTTCCACCGCATTAGTACTCCATGGAGTGACCATAGCAGCACGTGGGCCAATAAAAAAATCCGTCGCGTTTGTCAACAGGACGGATTGCTTTATTTTAGGTTGGTTGCCAAAAAGCCAAACCAATTTTTGTATGTTTTCTTCTGAAATAGTTCCGTGGGCTTGGACTGCGAAAACGGTGTTTTCTTCATTCCCAAAAAAGTGAATCATTCTTCCTGATTTTTGTTGGTTTTACAAAACTTCACCTAAACAATAGCTTCGGTAAAATAAAGGTGCAAAGATAGCTATTTTTAGAGATATTTGATTCACTAAAAATACCGATATCAGAAAAAATAAATTCGAGGAAGAATCTAATCCTTAACAAGTAGAAAACCTAATTGCGAAGCCTTAAAATCTGTAATCTTTTATTGTTTTCCTTTTCTTTGTAGCAACGAGATATAAAATCCATCAAAACCACTTTTACTCGGTAATATTTTTTCCTCACGTACTAAGGTGAAATCTTTGCCTTCCTCACGTTTCAGAAAATCTTTTATTTGGTTTTCATTTTCTGACGGAAGAATAGAGCAAGTAGCATAAACTAACTGGCCGCCTGACGTTACCATTCTTGAGTAGCTATCTAAAAGTTCTTTTTGGGTATCGCGAATTTTATCTAGAAATTCAGGCTGCAGCTTCCATTTGGAATCGGGGTTTCGTTTTAAAACACCCAAACCAGAACACGGGGCGTCGATAAGCACCTTATCTGCTTTCCCAATTAATTTTTTGATTGCCTTTGTGGAGTCTATAGTCCGGGTTTCAATATTAAAAATCCCGTTTCTTTTGGCTCGGCGCTTTAGTTCCTTCAATTTGTTTTCATAGATGTCCATTGCAATTACGAGACCTTTGTTCTCCATCATGCTTGCAATATGAAGGCTTTTTCCGCCGGCACCTGCGCAGGCGTCAACTACGCGCATTCCAGGTTTTGCATCCAAAATTTCGGCTACTTTTTGTGAAGAAGCATCCTGTACTTCAAAATGTCCGTTTTTAAAAGCGTCGGTTATAAAAACGTTTGTGCGTTCCTTTAATTTTAAGGCAGTTGGATAGCCTGGGATGGTTTCGGTTTCAATGTCAAGATCAGCAAGTTCTTTTTGAAGCTGCTCAACCGTCGTCTTTAAGGTGTTTACACGTAAAACAACAGCTGCCAACTGATTTAATGCTGCAATTTCCTTGTCCCATTTTTTGCCTAGCTCTTTTGCTCCTAGCTCATCAAGCCAATCTGGAAGCGATTCACGGAACTTTCTGATTTTAGAAAGTTCATCGAATCTACCTTTAATACGCCGAGTTGGCGTGTCTTCAAACTGTTTCCAATCTGGAATTGCAATTCCGTTAAGCGTTGCCCAAACCGTGAAAAGCCTAAATAAGTTAGGTCTATCAAAGGGCTCGCGGACTTCGGCGATTTCGGCATACAGTCTTTTCCAACGCACAATGTCGTAGGTGGTTTCGGCTATAAACGCCCTATCTCTTGCACCCCAACGCTTATCGCGCTTTAAGGTGTTTTTTAATACTTTATCGGCCTGTTTGTTTTCATTGAAAATCAAGTGCAGGGAGTCTATTGTTGCAAATACCAGGTTTCGGTGTAGTCTCATTTTAAGGTGTGTTGGGTGTTTTTAACACGTCCCGAAAGCTGTCGGGATCAGAAATAATCTTTAATCTAATCGTGTTTTATTAAAGGTTTTCAATATGTAGAAAACTTTAATGGCTGCAAAGGTATCTCTTTGAAACTGAAATTGAAACTGAAATTGAAATCGAAATTGAAAAAAATCTTTCAGCTTTGTGCTATGAAGCTAAAATTGCTGGAGTATTTACTCAGAATATGAATTTCCTATTGATAGTTATACTATAGCTATGATGGAGTTCTGAAATTGAAATCGAAACTCAAATTGAAATCGAAAATATGGAAGCTTATGTTTTATAATTTGAAATGTTACTTTTGTCAAAAAAAATTACCAATGCGAATTACTATTTTTCTGCTTAGTTTCTTTACCATACTTTCCTGTAGCAACAGTCCTGAGGTTGCATTTAATTCGGTTAAAATAACTCCAGTATTTGTGGATAGCTTGAGTATTCGCGCTATAGAGCCTATTGATGCCGATAGGGTTTGGTTTGCAGCCGATAAGGGGAAAGTAGGGCTTATTGATGGCGATACGCCTAAACTTGCAGTAATTAAATACGGCGATTCCCTGCTTCACTTCCGGTCTATTGCAAGCACTAAAGATGCTGTTTTTGTATTGAGCATAGCCAATCCAGCGGTACTTTATAAAATAGATTTTAACGGTACTGAGGCTACTAATATTAATGAGGTGTATAATGAAAAGAGTGCCGATGTTTTTTATGATTCCCTGAAGTTTTGGAACGATAAAGAAGGAATTGCCATTGGCGACCCCATAAATAACTGTATGTCGGTAATAATAACTCGTGATGGTGGCAAAACATGGAATAAATTACCGTGTGACAATCTACCAGCTGTTGAAAAGGGCGAAGCAGCTTTTGCAGCAAGTAATTCTAATATTGCAATTTTTGGTGATAACGCCTGGGTGGCTACCGGCGGTAAGAGGTCGCGGGTTATGCATACTGCAGATAAGGGCAAATCTTGGGAGGTTTTTAATACGCCTATGCTTCAGGGGAAGGCGATGACGGGAATTTATAGCATTGACTTTTACGATGCCAAAAACGGTGTTATTATAGGCGGGAACTGGAATGACAAAGCTTTTAACGAAGGGAATAAGGCCATAACAAAAAATGGCGGAAAAACCTGGAAACTCGTAGGCAATGGAAAGGAGCCTGGGTACCGTTCTTCAGTAAAGTATATTCCCGGAACAAAAGGGCAGGGGCTTGTTGCTGTTGGCTCACCAGGGATTTCTTTTAGTAACGATAGTGGTGAAAATTGGACCGAATTATCGAAAGAAGGCTTTTATGCCATCGAATTTGTAAACGACAGTATCGCTTTTGCTTCAGGAGATAAAAAGATTTCTAAGCTCGTCTTTCAGAAAGAAGAATAACTTTAATTGTTTTTCCTGACATTTACCTATATAATACACACTTCAGGATAACTCGACTAAAACCTTTGTTTTAATAGGCTAAGGCACTGGGGTTTTAATGCTTCGGTGTGTGCGGCTATGGAGATTGCATTTCTGATTGCAATCAACCTCCGTTTCAACTGCATTGTTACATTGAAATTAACCATTTGCCAACAATACTTTATGAAACAATTAGCTTATCGTGCATATTGGTTTTCACATCTTGCACGTTCTTATTATTACTAATTCTATAAAACCCCAAACTTATGAAGTTATTGAAAAATTTTAAGGCACCTTTACTTGCAATTGCTGTGGCAGGTGTATTTACTGCATGTTCATCTGATGATGACAACACACAAGATCTTGAAAACGGCAAAGGCCAGCTTGGTATTTTTGCCGCAGCTAGTTATTCCCCAACGGCTGATAAAAACAATTTAGCTGGAAATTCAGTGATCGAACTTTCAAAATTCGCAGTGAATATCGATGAAATTGAATTGGAGTATGACGATATTATCGACGAGGACTCTTTTTATAATAGTGATGATGATATTGAATTAAAAGGACCTTTTGAACTTAACTTGCTAACCGCAGAACCAGTAGAAATTGTTACTGTTGAGCTTCCAAATGGTCGTCTTGAGGAAATTGAGTTTGAATTTGATAAAAATGAATTATCAGAAAGCGATCTCTATAATCAGAGTATTAGAATGGAAGGTACCCTAGATGGTGTTCCTTTTGTGTTCTGGCACGATTTTGAGGAAGAGCTGGAACTGGAATTTGACGAAGACGATAGCCCTCAAGGTCAAATTTATAATGATCAAAATGGGATCGTTATTAATTTTGACTTAACCGCCATCTTAGACCCTACAAGTGGCGTTGATCTTTCAACTGCAGTTGATAGAAACGGCGATGGCCTTATCGAAATTAGTCCAAACGATACCGATGGCAACCAAGACTTGGCCGAAGCCATGAAAGAAACCATTAAGAATCAGATTGATTTATTTGATTAAAGAATATCATTCTTTTAAATAACTAGACCGACTCCAGCTTTGGGGTCGGTTTTTTTATATATTAGGATTTTTTTTGGTGTATTTATTTATGGTTTATTAAGCGGTTTTAACCAATTAGAACTTCTAAAATTGCATAATATAAGGAACAAAAATAATTGAAATCACAACTTGTGCTTTACACAACCTTTAGGCTCTATGTTGTTTCAATTAGATGATTTTCTTCGAAGATACAACTAAGGGTTTTCTTACAATATTATAGTTTTCTTAAATTAAATTACAATTGGGTAGTAAAAAGATACACTTGGGTTGGTTTTATTCTGAAATATTATATCGAAATTTCATCTTTGAACTGAATATCAAACCAATAGACTATGAAAGTTTCAGTTATTACTTTTTTATTAGGGGTTTTTCCAAGCCTTATTTTTGCACAGCATATTGTTTCTGGAAAGGTTCTAGACAACAAAGAACAGCCTATAGTTGGGGCAAATATCTATCTTGAAGGTGCTTATGACGGCGGAACTTCTGATGAAAACGGAAATTTTTCTTTCGAAACCGCTGAAACAGGGCTACAAACCTTAGCAGTATCTTACATATCTTTTGAACCTACCAAGCTCAATATGGAGGTTTCAAAAATGAAGAACCTCAAAATTCAATTACAAGAAGATTTAAATTCCTTGGAGACCGTAACCATTTCGGCAGGTTCGTTTTCTGCTGGCGATAACAGTAAAATTTCGGTTTTAAAACCCTTAGATATTGTAACCACGGCAAGTGCGGTGGGCGATTTTGTCGGCGCCCTTCAAACACTACCCGGAACCACTACGGTAGCGGAAGATGGCCGGCTCTTTGTTCGGGGAGGAGATGCCAGTGAAACACAAATTTTTATTGATGGCATCCGTGTTTTTACGCCTTATTCCCCTACCGCCAATAACGTGCCAACGGGCGGTAGATACAGTCCGTTTCTCTTTGACGGAATAACCTTTTCTACCGGGGGATACTCCGCAGAATACGGACAGGCACTTTCTTCAGTTTTACTTTTAAATACCATTGATGAGCCAACTCAAGACAAAACGGATATTGGTATTATGAGTGTTGGCGGGAGCTTAGGACATACCAAAAAGTGGGAACGTAGCTCCTTGAGTGTAAATGCTTCGTATATAAACCTTGCGCCTTATATTGCACTCATCCCCGATAGAAACGATTGGAAAAAACCGTTTGAAACCGCCTCGGGGGAAGCCGTTTTTCGTCAAGAAATTGGAGATGGCCTTTTAAAGGTTTATGGGGCTTTTGATACTTCCAATTTTGAGCTTACCCAAGAAGACATCAACCAACCCGAAGGAACGCGCTTTAAACTTAACAATCAAAATTTTTATACAAACTTGAGCTACAGCGGAAGGTTAAAAATCAATTGGAAAATCTTTGGAGGCGGAAGTTATACCTATGGCAATACGAGGGTAGGAATTGATACCGCTAACATCAAAGACTTGGAAAATTCAGCACATCTAAAATTGAAGCTAAGAAAACGGTTTAGCAATTATTTTAAACTGAGTTTTGGAGTGGAACAATTCCTGACCGATTTCAACGAAAATTACGCCGAACCAAATTTTGCAGTAAAACTTGGTTACCAGAATAATATTACAGCAGCCTTTGCCGAAGCCGATATACTTTTTTCTCGAAACCTAGCCTTAAAACTGGGCGTTCGAGGAGGGTATAGTGCGCTTTTTGACGAGCTGACTATTTCTCCTAGAATTTCCTTTGCCTATAAAACAGGAAAAAAGAGTCAACTTTCTTTGGCCTATGGCGATTTCTTTCAACAACCGGATAAAGATGTATTAAAGTTCACTAATAAACTTCAAGCTCAACATACGCAGCATTATATTCTTAATTATCAATATGCAGCTAATAACAGAATTTTCAGAGCAGAGGCTTACAGAAAGGAATACAATAAACTTGTAACCTATGCCGAAGAATTTCCAGATGTAAACAGTCAATTTTTAAATAATGGTGAAGGTTTCGCGCAGGGAATTGATTTATTTTGGCGTGATAATGAAAGCATTAAAAATGTGGACTATTGGTTAAGTTATTCCTATCTGGATACGGAACGGCAATATAAAAACTACCCCGCTAAGGCAACTCCAAATTTTGCAAACACCCATAACCTTTCAGTCGTGGCGAAGTATTGGATTGAAAATTGGAGAAGCCAGATAGGTTTTAGTTATCAATACGGGAGTGGACGTACTTATACCAACAAGAATGCTCCTGGATTTCTTCAGAATAAAACCAAAAGCTATAACAGCCTTAGTTTAAATTGGGCGTACCTTATTTCGCAGCAAAAAATTCTATACGCTTCCATAAACAACGTACTTGCCATTAAAAATGTAAATGGGTACCAATATGCAAACACACCGAATGCAAATGGAACTTTTGACAGAAGGGCGCTTCGGCCAGCGGCAGATCAGTTCTTTTTTGTAGGCTTTTTCTGGACTATAAGCGACGACGGAAAGGATAACCAGTTAGACAACCTGTAAAGAATGTGGCTGTATTTTGATTGAAATAGATGTAGAAGTACAGTTCAGTCACCAAATTCAACACTTCGGAATAACTGAATTGTTTTAGTACCAGATTTATAGGAAATTTGAATTAAGTTTAATATAAACCATAAATAACCAGAACTATCATGCAGAACGTACTCACTTACCTAAGCTTAATTTTTACAGCAATTGTAATGCAAGCGCAGACCGAAACATTGCCCCAAAGCAATAAAGTTGCAGAACAAACTAAATATGAAAAAGGAATGACCAAAGCCATGCAGCTCTGGCAGAATGACAAATCTTGGGAAGCCGCCAATGTGTTTGAGCGAATTGCCAAGGCAGAACCCGAAAACTGGTTACCGCCGTATTATGTGGCTCAAATAAATATAATTAATAGTTTTACCGAAAAGGACGGTACCAAGTTGAAAGCACAGTTAGATAAAGCCCAAAACTTCATAAATGATGCGAAGGTAATATCTAAAGAAAACCCAGATTTACTGGTTTTACAAGCCCAACTTTACACGGCATGGATTGTTTATGACGGGCAACAATACGGCATGAAATATTCGGCCAAAGCAACTGAGCTTTACGATAAAGCCTTGGCGCTTGCACCAGATAATCCGCATATGATAATGGCCAAAGCCGAATGGAACATGGGTAGCGCAAAATATTTTGGTGGCTCCTTAGATCCATATTGTAAAGAGATTCAACGTGCTTTAGCTGTTTCTGAAAGCTATAAACCAGCGGGTAAATTCTACCCAAGATTCAGTGTAGATCGGGCGAAGCAGGTTCAGGCAGAAAACTGCAAATAATAAGATCACAATAAATTTCTTAACCTTATAATATGAGTGTTCGTGAATTTGTTCACTAAATAAAAATATTTTTAATGCGTGTTTTAAAAGATTTTGGAAAAGCTTTTTTTGTTGGAACCTTGGTGTTTATCATTTTGGCTATTATCCAGTATATAAACGGCTATACCTTTTCCAGCACTAAAGAAATACTTACTATGTTTATGTACAACCAGATATATGCGGTTGTACTGTATATGGTCAATGCGCAATATTTTGGGTTTTTGTTGAAGTGGTTTCCCAACCAAGCTTTTAAACCAAGAAACCTGCTTAAAGGCGCTGTTGGAGGAATTGCGCTTACCATTCTCGCCTTATTTGTTATACGAGCTTTTAACGAAACCATAATAGGAGGTAAAACTTTTTCAGAATTTATAGAAGCTGAAAGATTAGCGTTCTATTATGTTGGGTTTATAATTTCGGTGGTGGTTACCGCTATTTTTTATGCGGCTTATTATTACCGAAACAAACAGGAAACCATCGTAACCGAGCAAAAGATAATTGCGGGTACGGCTTCGGCGAAATTTGATGCATTAAAAAACCAATTAGATCCGCATTTCC
The DNA here is from genome assembly GCF_031631895.2 of Aequorivita marina. Classification (NCBI taxonomy): domain Bacteria; kingdom Pseudomonadati; phylum Bacteroidota; class Flavobacteriia; order Flavobacteriales; family Flavobacteriaceae; genus Aequorivita; species Aequorivita marina. The sequence goes on along the minus strand of NZ_JAVMBW020000017.1, from coordinate 22,583 downwards.
TGTTTAACAGCTTGAATGTACTTACCAGTTTAATTGAAGAAAATCCTGAAGCGGCAACGCGATTTACCACTTCACTTTCAAAAGTATATCGGTATGTTTTGGAGCAGAAAAGTAAAGAGCTGGTTACTCTTGAGGAAGAGGTGAATTTTGCTAAACTTTATATGTCGCTTTTGGCCGTTCGGTTTGAGGATAGTATTGTTTTTTCACTTCCTTCACAGTTAATAAATCCACGGGCAAAGGTGGTGCCGTTATCGCTTCAGCTTTTGTTGGAAAACGCGGTAAAACACAACCAGGTAATGCCATCTAAACAGCTTCATATAACCATTTCAGAAGAAAACGGAAATCTAATCGTGACGAATAATTTACAGCCAAAGCAGGTTTTAAAGGAAAGCACAGGCGTTGGTTTACAGAACATTCGAGATAGATATGCGCTTTTAACGAAACGTCCGGTACTTGTAGAAAAAAGTGAAAATAACTTTAGAATAGCAATTCCTATTCTAACCGAAAAAATTGAAGTTATGAATGCCTCTGAGACATTTATTTCAGAAAAAAAATATACGCTTGCTAAAAAGAAGGTAGAGAAACTCAAGTGGTTTTATGTACACTTAACTATTTACGTCATTTTTATCCCGGTACTTATTTATTTAAACTTTCTATCACGTACAGGATTCCCTTGGGCCTTGTTTCCTATTTTCGGCTGGGGTTTTGGAGTTATTGGCCATGCTTCAGAAACGTTTAATTACAATCCCTTCTTCGGAAAAAACTGGGAGGAGCGAAAAATCAGGGAATTGATGGATAAAGATGAATAAAATACAATTCAACCATCTAAAATTACGGTTCAGGAATCAGATTTTTTTATCGAATTGAATATTGGTTACCTTTAATAAACACATACAAAACAAGCAAAATGGAAATAGACAAAGAAGATAATAGATACTTGCGTGCAAAAAAACGAGTGGAACGCATAAAGGGGTTTTACACTAACCTTATGATGTACATTATTTTTATAGCGGCACTTGCTGGCCTAAATTATTATACAAACCAGTTTCGGAACCCTTGGTTTTTATGGGCAGCCTTTGGTTGGGGAATTGGCCTTTTATTTCAAGCAATGAATGTGTTTAATTGGAGTTTTTTTGTTGGGAAAGACTGGGAGGAGCGAAAGATAAAAGAGTTTATGGATGACGATGACGACCGAGAAAACAACAATCATTTTTAAAATGAAGCAGATGGAGACAAAGCGAAGCTTAAAATATTTAAAGGCAAAGAAAAAAGTGGAAGCTCTAAAAAGTTTTTACAGCCACTTGGTGATTTATGTCGTTATTAATGTTGGAGTTATACTAATGGCGGCAAATGTTTTTAACGCTAAAGCGATAGATTTTTCAAATTGGACCAATTACATAACTGCAGCTTTCTGGGGAATAGGTTTGATATGGCATGGCATTTATGTTTTCTTTGTGATGCATGTAAAAAACAATTTTTTAGCGCGCTGGGAGGAAAAGAAAATAAAGCAAGTTTTAGAGAAAGACCAACATTAAAAAATCAATAAAAACTTATCAAAACACAAACAATAAGAATTCCATAAATTAACGAATTGTGGACGCTGAATCAACAAATTTATGAACGTATTAATCATTGAAGACGAAAGACCTTCAGCGCGCTATCTTCAGCGTATGTTGGAAAAGCAGGAAGTTAATGTAAACCAAATGCTTCACAGTGTTGCGGAAGCTGTTTCTTGGTTTCAGAATAATGAGCACCCCGATTTAATTTTTTTGGATATTCAATTGAGTGACGGACTTTCCTTTGAAATTTTTGATCAAGTTGAAGTAAACAGCGCCATTATTTTTACAACGGCTTTTGATGAATATGCGCTTCAAGCTTTTAAGTTAAACAGCATAGACTATTTGTTAAAACCTATTGACGAAGAGGAACTACAAGCTGCCGTTAAAAAATACAGATCGTTTAAACCTACCCCTAAAAATGTGCAGCTCAATTTTGAGGATATTAAAAAAATGCTCGTAAACCCAATAGAACGCGAGTATAAAAAGCGATTTACGACTAAAATAGGGCAACATATAAAAATGATTTCGGTAGATGAAATTGAGTGTTTTTATTCCCAAAATAAGGGAACTTATGCCCATACTACAGAGAATCGTGATTACCTTTTAGATACCACCTTAGAGCAATTGGAACAAGAACTAGCTCCAGAAACCTTTTTTAGGGTGAACCGGAAGTTTTATGTCAATATCAATTTTATAAAAGACATTGTTTCTTATACAAACGCCCGGCTTCAATTGAAAGTTAACACCTATAAAGATGAATCGATAATTGTAGCGCGTGAACGAGTAAAGGATTTTAAACTTTGGTTGGAGTAAGATTTAAGGCCTTAGCTGTAAAATGTAAGTTTAAGGTTCTGCTTTGTTTACTGAGGATAAACTTTTTAAACAATTAATTAATTCTATTATCCTGAAATGATGACGGTAAGAGCTTTGGAATAAATTTCACCAAAAGCGGCAGAAGAACCGTGCCTCCTGGAAGCAAGAAAATTGTTAGCGACGGAATGGTTTTACAGATGTCTAACAGCTGCTCTCTTACTTTTACCTTTTCCTCAGGTTTCAATTCGCGCATGGTTGATTGTCTTAAAAGTAGAATCAGTTCGCTACTTTCTTCCAATTCTTGGGTTAGGCGGTGTTTATTTCGAATTATTAAGAGCTTTACCGTAGCTGAAGATTGCTTGTAAAACTGCTGCATCGGATTTGAATATTCTAAATGAAGAACTTCCTTGGTGTGGTTTTCTGCAAATGTTTTTAGAGCATCAAGGTGTTTCGGCAACTCATCTAAAGTGAAGTTTAAAGTTACTAGTAATTGCTGTAAAAACTGATGTTCGGAATCGTCTAACAGAAGATCTTCCCAAACTACAAGGCAGCACAGGTCTAACATATAATTTTTTTCCAAAGAAAAACTCTCAGGATCCAAATAGTTTAGACTTTCTAGAAAAGTGGCTGCACCTGCCTCGGTTTCATCAATTAAATAGGTTGCTGATGATTCAAAAAGTTCGATTAATAAATGGTCGTACTTGGTTTTATTCCTTTTAGACTTCAAGGTATAAAAACAAGCTGTTAGAACATTTTTTTCCTTTTGAGCATAATATGTTTTGGCAGAATTTGGATCTTTTTGCCATTGCTTATACACTAGCAGGTCTAAAAACAATAGCGAATAGGTAAGTTGCGAAACGGTGTTTTTCTTAAATAAGGAGTTAGGGCCATTTAACCGTGCCGCTAAAATATGCTCCAAGGCATTCGATGGGCTTTGGACAATTGAAAATTTATAAAAGAACCCTGTTTTTCCTCTTTCAATATCCCGGTAAAACGCAAGGATGTCTGTAATCGCTTCGTTGAAATTAGCTTCTGGCTGGTTTTGAAAAAACTGAAAAAGCAGCGCGTGAAACAGGTTAACCTTTGTGAGCTCCTCTGTGGTTAACTCTAAACTCCCCAGCGACTTGTTGGTCATTGTCGTTACCGAAACCCCATAAAGAAAACCGGTTTGCTTTAAACTTTCATAAAAGCTATGTTCATTTTTGAAAATACCAATTAGCTCTTCTTTTTTAAAGAGGTTTAAATATTTTAAGATCCAATCTGATGCCGAAGGATTCATGTTTTTCTATGCTTGTTTTTAAAAGTAAAAAACAAATACGCAGTGCGGCATGTTCTGAACTTTTCTAACCGAATTAAGAACGTAAAATTAAATAATTTAAACCAAAATCAGCTGGTTATTCTGCTAACTGTATTGATTTTATAAATCAAAAAAACTCATGGTTGCCGGCAAATTGTAGCAGATAATTTGATAAACTTCAACTCATTAAAAAACCAATACGCTAATGTTTACGTAAATATCAGTGAGGTTGGTTATCTATCAAGAAGTTGATAGATTTTAAAAACCGGTTTAATATCGGTTTTTTAGAGTTTTTTTGTTAGTTAAAGCGTCTGCCATTGTGGTGGGCGCTTTTTTAAACAAAAAAGCCCAAACATAGGTTTAGGCTTTTAAATACTTTTTTAGTGTAATATTTAGGAGCTTATCGCGCCAAGAATATATAGTTGTGACAGTGTAGGCGTTTCGCTACCTCCCTCGGGTTCTAGGGTAATTCCGAAAGCTTCAGGCACTGGGAAATCCATAAATTTATAAATATCTGTACCAGCTTCACTATCTGCCGAAATTAAACCCATACTCGTTGGGGTTAAAGGCTCCATTTTAAGAGACCAAACCTGGTAAACTTTTCCGCGTGGCGGAGTTGGCAGACCCTTAGTGTCAATATACGCTACGTTTTCACGTTTGTTTAAATATACTTTAGCAAATGCTTCTGGTGCTACGGCTTGGTTTCCCGGTAAGGTGTATACTTGATAATCTTTAGACCGTAATACCTCTAGTACTTTAGTGGTCGCGGCTAATTGATCTTCAGCGGTGTTTTTTTCTTCCTCTAAAACGGAATTCTTTGTAGTGGTAACTTTTAAGGCATTGCTAATGTCATTGTTTTCTTTCAACATCCACATAATACCACCCATAAACAAAATGGCGGCCGCCCAACCCGTAATTGCTGCCCAGTTGAGTTTACGTACCTTTCCATTGTCAGCGTTTTCTACACCTCTAATTTTATTGAGAATATAGGTCCACGTCATTGCCTGTAAGCTTGGCGATACGGTTTCAGCCAAATTCAACAGCGACTTTTCTATTTGCTCTATTTCGCTTTTAAGTTCTGGATAGGTTTCAATTGCATCTTCCACCTCCAATGCCTCATCTGGTGGCAGTGCGCCGCAGACGTACATTTCTAGTTTTCCTGATTCTATAATTTCTTCGGGGGTCATATTTTCTATCCTAATATCATTACCCGTAAATCTTTAATACAGGTTCTGTTTCGTGTTTTTAATGTACCTAAGGGTATTTCTAAGGTTTTTGAAGCCTCAACTTGCGTATAACCTTTAAAATATAAAAGATCAATAATCTTAATGCAGGCCGGATAAAGGGCGTCAATAAACTTCTTGATTCCAATTGCGTTCGTTTTCTTATTTAAACTATCAGAGGAGGACAATATATCTACGAAGTTTGTCGTGCTGAGGTTTTTTCTCGAGTTTTTAAAGGCTTTGGAACGCGTTTTATCAATTGCAGTATTTCGTGCAATATTTAAAAGCCAAGTAAAAAACCGTCCCTTTTTAACAGAATAGCGCTTGGCATTGTTCCAAACTTTAATAAATACGTCCTGCAGTACTTCCTCGGCTATTTTTTCGTCTAAAACGATGCTGTAAACTATTCCGAAGATAGCTTCGCCATACATGGTATATAAACGGGAAAAGGCTTTTTCATCTCCATTTTGCATGGCAATGATGAGATCATCGGGTTGTTCCATTCGCTTTTTTTGAAAGTAAATGTAAGAAATTAATGTACAAGTTTATTGAAATACCTACCTACAATTGGAAGGATAATCATTTTATACCAGAATTAGTCGTGTCCGACTAAGATATAAGGCCGCTGCGCTGAAAGACGTAAGACTTGCTTTTTAATAGATTGAAAACTAGATAAAATTGATTAAACATACTTTTTAATTGATAAATTTTGATGCTAAGTATAATAGCATGCTGTCATTAAATAAAAATATTCTAATTGCCTATTATCTGTGACTCAACAAATTTTCTCACTCTTTTAATCGGACACTAATGTACCAGAATATTTAACTTGTGTTTTTTTAATAACTTTGGCAAATGAAAAAAATTCTTGTCTTTGCAGGCAGCAACAGTACCACGTCAATTAACCATAAACTTGTGCGTTATGCAGCTTCACAAATTAATGGGCATACTGCGGAAGTAATTAAGCTAACAGATTATGGGTTACCATTTTTTAGCGTAGATATGGAGCGCGAAGAAGGCTTTCCCGAAAACCTAAAAGCACTCAATATAAAAATTCAGGAAGCCGATGCCCTTATTGTTTCGGTCAACGAGCACAACGGAAGCATTTCAGCTTTTTTTAAAAACACCTTAGACTGGCTTTCTAGGCTTGACAGAAAGTTTTTATTAGAAAAGAAAGTATTGCTTATGAGTACCTCTACAGGGAAGCGCGGTGGGGCAGGAGCTCTGGAATATATGAATTATATTCTGCCAAAATACGGAGCCAATATTGTTGAAAGTTTTAGTTTCCCTTCCTTTGCACTCAATTTTTCAGAGGATTCGCAAACAATTTCCAACCAAGTATTATTATTGGGCTTTACTGACGTTCTTCAAAACTTTGCACATCAAATAGGACAGGAATGCGTACAGTAAAAAATATTTCTTTTACCTTAACTGAGGATACGAAAAGTCAGTTTCTGTCGTGGGCACAGCAGTTTACAGAAGTTGTATGGCTAGATAGCAACCAGCATGCGCAAAACCATGGAACCTATCAGGCAATTTTGGCGGTTGATGCTTTTACAAGCTTAAAAACTGACTCCCACAGTGCTTTTGACAAGTTAAGAGAGTATCAGGAAACTACTGCAGATTGGATTTTTGGCTACCTTTCCTACGATCTTAAAAACGACCTTGAAAATCTGACTTCTAAAAACTTTGACGGTTTAAATTCTTCTGACTTATATTTCTTTCAGCCCCAAAAAATATTTCTTTTTTCCGAAGGAAGTCTTGAGGTGCATTACCTCAATATGGTTTCAGATGAAATAGAAGAAGATTTAAAAGCAATTTCTGAGATTAGCTACAAGCCCAAAGACACAGTGGTTTCAAAAACGATTGACATTAAAGTTAGAACTTCAAAAGAACGCTACATCCAAAAAGTAAACCGCTTACTAGAGCATATTAAACGCGGCGATATTTATGAGGCCAACCTGTGTAAGGAGTTTTATTCTGAAGCAACGCAGATAGATCCCTTAGCCACTTTTTTTCATCTCAACAAAATTTCAACCCCTCCTTTTTCAGTATTTATGAAATTGGAAGAGCACTATGCACTTTCGGCCTCGCCAGAGCGTTATTTAAGGAAAATTGGCAATAAAATTATCTCGCAGCCCATAAAAGGTACGGCAAAACGCTTGCCCAAAAAGGAGGCTGACATTAAAATGGCTCAACAACTGGCTAAAGATCCTAAAGAGCGTAGTGAAAATATAATGATTGTAGACCTGGTGCGGAATGATCTTTCGCGGTTTGCAATAAAGGGAAGCGTAAAAGTGGAAGAGCTTTGTAAGGTTTATACTTTTGAACAGGTGCATCAAATGATCTCTACTATCTCGTGTGCTGTATCTCCTAACTTTTCTAGCGCTGAGGTGTTGCGAAATACTTTTCCTATGGGCAGCATGACGGGGGCGCCAAAAATTTCAGCAATGCAAATAATTGAAGAAATGGAAGATGCCAAACGCGGACTATACAGTGGGGCGATTGGATACTTTACCCCTTCGGGCGATTTCGATTTTAATGTTGTTATACGTAGTATTTTGTATAACGCTGAAACGGAGTATGTCAGTTTTTCTGTGGGTAGTGCCATTACGGTTAACTCCATTCCCGAAAATGAATATAACGAGTGTCTATTAAAGGCAAAAGCAATGCGACAGGCCTTAAACAAAGATACTGCCGATTAAACCTGAATTGTATTAGTGCTTAAGCTTATAGGTTATATTTATTAGTGTTTAAGCTAATGTTTTATGTTTATTAGTATTTTAACTTATAAATGCATATATTTGATGCTATTATCAATGTTGTGGAATTGATTTGTCCAACTTGAGCCATAGAACTAAATAGTCTATTGTTTCCTGCAAGGTTTCAAAAAAGAGCTTACAAGATAATGCCAAGCCGCATTTGTTAAAGTTGGAGTTAGCAATTTAAATTAAATAACTACACAGCAATTTTTATGTCTGTAAAGTCCTACGTCTTTTATTCTAACGCAAGACTTTAAGAATTATAAATTTCAACCATATAAATAATAGTAGAACCATATATTTGATTAAAACTATTTAAATGAAGTACGTTGTAATTTCTGGAGACATTGTTTCTTCCACCAGTTTAAATAATGAAGACCGCCATTGTGTTGAAGAAAATTTTAAGACGCTGCTTAAAGATCTTAAGCAAAAGTACAATGTGTATGGTCGGGTTTTAAAGGGAGATTATTTAGAGTGTGTTGTTCCAGATGCTTCTGTGGGGCTGCGTGTTGCATTGGCAATTAAGAGTTTTATAAAGTCAACACCCATTGATGCCAGCCAATATACAAAGGCTAACAGTAGAATAAAGCAATTTAAAACGCATGGAATCAGGCTTGCCATTGGTTATGGTACATTAAGTAGGTTTCAACCCGAAGCAGGAATAATTGACGGAGACGCAATTTATTTTTCCGGTCGCGAAATAAGTGGTGAAACTACTTACGACAAAGAGCGTATTGTTATAAAAAATACTTTATTTTTTGCATCGAAAGACGAAGCGTTAAATAAAAATTTTAAACCTTTATTGGCACTATTAGATGTCTTGCTCAGTAAAGCAACTGCAAGACAGTGCGAAGTATTGTACTTAAAACTGCTAAACCACCAAGAAGAAGAAATAGCAAAACAACTTGGCATAGGTCAGTCTGCCGTGAATCAGCATTCAACCAGCGTGGGCTGGAATGCGATAGAGGAAGCTGTTGATTATTTCAAGATGTTAACTTCAAACTAATAATTATGGGCTTGGAAGAACTTTTATTACTTCAGTTTATTGCACATTTATGTTTGGATTATTTTTTCCAAACCAATAAACTTGCCCAACAAAAAAATGCAATTGGCTTTAGGAGTCCGTTTTTGTACTGGCACGCGTTAACGTGTTTTGTATTATCGTGGCTTTTTTCACTACAGTTTAGCTTTTTTTGGGGAGCAGCGGTGATAACAATTACCCATTTTTTAATGGATGGATTTAAACATCATTTAAACAATAGTCGGCTTTTAGGGCGCTATGCCTATTTTATAGATCAAGCTCTGCATATTGTTATCATGACGATTGCGGTAGTACTGTTTAATAAATGGCATGGAATAGCCCCGTCTTTTGATGTTTCGCTCAATTTTAAATACCTATTGATGGTAACAGCCTATTTAGTATGCTTAAAACCTGCAAATATTTTTATAAAAGAAGTCTTTAAATCTACCGAAATACAGGTAAGTAGCGACAACGAAATGCCAAATGCAGGCAAGGTAATCGGCGTTTTAGAACGAATATTAACCCTTACCCTGATTATTGTTTCGCAATATTCGGCAGTAGGCTTTCTTATTGCGGCCAAATCGATTTTACGTTATAAAAGTGACGAAACCTTAAAGAGCGAATACGTATTAATAGGCACCCTGCTAAGCTTTGGAATAGCCGTTATTGCCGGAATTATAATTAACTTGTTTTAAACCTTTTTAAATTGATCCAGAAATTTAAAAAACATATAGCCACAAGCTTTCAGTACCTTATAGATAAAAAGTTACTCATTGCATGTAGCGGTGGGTTAGACAGCGTAGTACTTACTTATTTAATGAAACGCGCTGGGTTTGACATTGGCCTAGCACATTGCAATTTTTCCCTACGTGGAAAAGAAAGCGACGCAGATGAAATGTTTGTTATTGGCTTAGCCAAGCAACTGGATATTGCCGTTTATGCTGAAACTTTTAACACCCATAAATTTGCAGACGAACACAAGGTTTCTACCCAAATGGCAGCGCGAAGTTTGCGCTATAACTGGTTTGAAGAAGTTTTAAAAGACTTTAAGTACGACTACATCTTGACCGCTCACCATCTGGATGACGATTTGGAAACCTTTTTTATAAACCTTTCTCGCGGTACAGGGCTAAACGGTTTAACTGGAATTCCAAAGAAAAATGATAAAATAGTCCGGCCAATGCTGAGTTTCTCTCGGAACGAGCTTTTGCGATATGCCAAAGCAAATAAATTGAAATGGCGGGAGGATAGCACCAACCAAAAAGCTGATTACCTAAGAAATATGATTCGGTTAGAGGTTTTGCCGAAATTCAAGGAAACAAATAAAACGATTTTAAGAAACTTTCAAAAAACCCAAAAAAACCTAAACGCCACTCGACATTTGGTTGATGATTATATGGCCTTAGTATATAAACTTGCGGTTTCTGAAGAACAGGATGCTTACAAAATAAATATTCAAAAACTTAATGAGCTTCCGCATACCAAGGAGTTGCTTTACGAACTTTTGAACGGTTTCGGGTTTACAAACTGGGACGATGTTTCTAACTTACTCCATGCACAGACTGGAAAACAAGTATTTTCAAAAACGCATCAACTTTTAAAAAATCGAGATGATTTGATTCTTTCTGAAGTTAATCAGGAAAATCCAGATGAAACCTATTTAGTTTCCGAAGCGGGAACTTCTTCACCCATACATCTAAAAATAGCACCTTCAGAATTTATTGGGGAAACCGAAAAAAACTTGGTGTACTTAGACGGCGATAAGTTGCGCTTCCCTTTAAAGCTCAGAAAGTGGCGAAACGGTGATACATTTCACCCTTTTGGAATGAAGGGAACTAAAAAGTTAAGTAAGTTTTTTAAGGATGAAAAAATTCCTTTGACCGAAAAGAATAAAATTTGGCTACTTTTAAGCGAAGATAAAATAGTTTGGATAATTGGTTACCGAATGGACGATCGTTTTAAAATTACCCGAAACACGAATAAAATACTGAAAATCGAGCTTACCCCAAAACCCTAATATATGTTGAAACCTTTAAAGCTTACGCTTTTATTTTTGCTTATTGCCAGCTCATTATGGGCACAAGATGAAAACTTTGTACGAGAAAATTACACAAAAACGGAAACCGCGATTACCATGCGGGATGGTGTTAAACTTTTTACGGTAATATACGCTCCAAAAGACACAACTAAAGAGTATCCAATACTGTTTCAACGAACGCCGTATAGTTGCCGGCCTTATGGCGAAGATCAATTTCGTTCTAAAATAGGGCCGAATAAATTTCTGATGAAAGAAGGAAATATCATAGTATATCAAGATGTGCGCGGACGCTGGATGAGTGAAGGGGTTTATGATAACATGCGTGCGTACATTCCCAAGAAAACAAAAAATCAAATTGATGAAGCCAGCGACACCTATGACAGTATTGATTGGTTGATAAAAAACGTTCCGAATAATAACGGAAACGTTGGTACTTGGGGAATCAGCTATCCCGGCTTCTATGCAACGTATTCACTATTAGACGCCCATCCGGCATTAAAAGCAGTTTCGCCCCAAGCACCAATTGGCGATTTCTTTTTTGATGATTTTCATCATAATGGTGCCTATTTGCTGAGCTATTGGTTTGCAACTTCGGTATTTGGCTACGAAAAATCAAAGCCTACAGATAAACCGTGGTACACCTTTCCAGAAATTAACTCCAAAGATCAATACCAGTTCTTTTTAGACGCAGGCCCATTGTCTAATCTTGACAAATACTATAAGGAAGACAATGTTTTTTGGCAGCAATTAAAAGAGCATCCCAATTACGATGAATTTTGGAAATCGCGTGGCATCATCCAACATTTAGATAATATAAAGCCGGCGGTCATGGTAGTTGGTGGTCTGTTTGATGCCGAAGATCTTTACGGGCCGTTTCAAACCTATAAATCTATTGAAGAATCGAGCAAGAATTACAATACGGTAGTTTTTGGTCCATGGAGCCATGGCGATTGGGCAAGAGAGTCAAAAAGACAAGCAGTAGGGAATGTGTTTTTTGGTGACGATATTTCTTTGGATTATCAACGAGATGTAGAAACGAAATTCTTTAATCATTTTCTGAAAAATGGGGGTTCGGCAGAAACCGGACTTCCCGAAGCTTATGTATTTGATACCGGTTTAAAACAATGGAAATCGTTTGACAATTGGCCGCCCCAAAGTACCCATACCAAGACATTCTTTCTTCAGAAGAACCAGCGTTTAGATGATACTCTGGAGAATACTTCCACTTTTGAGGAGTTTATCAGCGACCCTAAAAAACCTGTGCCGTATTCCGAAGATATTAAATTAGTTTTTACGCCTCGAAAATACATGACAGATGACCAGCGTTTTGCAGCTCGCCGTCCAGATGTGTTGGTTTTTGAAACTCCCGTGCTTAAAGAAAATGTAACTATGGCTGGGCCAATACGTGCCAAGCTCAAGGTTGCGACCACTGGAACAGCTGCAGATTGGATTGTAAAAGTTATAGATGTTTTCCCTGATGGTACAGAAAGCACCGAAGAGACCCAGGACCATTTAAAAATGGGTAATTATTATATGATGGTTCGCAGTGAGGTAATGCGCGGTCGTTTTAGAAATAGTTTCAGTAAGCCTGAAGCTTTTGTTCCGAATGAGAAAACTGCGGTTAATATAGAGCTTCAGGATATAAACCACACCTTTAAAAAAGGCCATAAAATCCAGATTCAAGTTCAGAGCACGTGGTTTCCGTTGATTGACATAAACCCACAGACCTTTGTTCCTAATATTTTTAATGCAAAAGTTGAAGACTTTAAAAAGCAAACTCATAAAGTCTATAACGATTCGGCAATTGAATTTACCATTTTAAACAACTGACATGTAGTGACTTAAAACAAAAATCCCGACCAATGGCCGGGGTTTTTTAACAAACCTAACTTAGTAAACTTTAAATTGTACAAATAATATTTTCTATCCCCACAAAAAATATTTTTTTGCACATTATCCACTAATTCTATAGGTCAAAGATAGAGCAGCATTAGAAGTTTCACAATACGTACTTACACGTATATTTATCTGACTAAAATCATTTTGTGTTTTAAACAATAGTAGTAACTTTCCCGTCATGAAAAATCCACAGAAAATAGGAGTGCTCACAAGTGGAGGAGATGCTCCCGGGATGAATGCCGCAATACGGGCGGTAGTGCGTGCATGTGCGTATAATAACCTTGAATCGGTAGGAGTCTATCGCGGATTTCAAGGCTTGATTGAGGGTGATTTTAAACCATTGGATGCGAGAGCGGTAAAAAATATGATCAACAGGGGCGGTACTTTTTTAAAATCGGCTCGCTGTAAGGATTTTTTAACCGCCGAAGGAAGGAAAACAGCTTATAACAACCTTAAAAATGAAAATATTGACGCTTTAGTTGTAATTGGAGGAGATGGAAGTTTTGCTGGTGCCTCTGTTTTTGGTAGGGAATTTAAAATTCCTATTATCGGGATTCCGGGAACCATAGATAATGATATAAACGGAACGGATTACACCATTGGTTATGACACTGCTCTAAACACCGTTGTAGAAGCAATTGATAAAATTCGCGATACGGCAAGTTCACACAACCGACTTTTTCTAGTAGAAGTAATGGGGCGTGATGCTGGTGATATTGCGCTTAACGCAGGAATAGGAGCTGGGGCTGAGGAGATTTTGATACCAGAACAGGACAGAGGTCAAGAACAGCTTTTAGAGTCTTTAAACCGAAGTAAAAAAACTGGAAAAACTTCGAGTATTGTCGTTGTTTCAGAAGGAGACCAAGTAGGTAAAAATATCTTTCAACTGGCGGAGTATATTGAGGAAAACTTGCAGGAATATGAAGTTAGAGTTACTGTTCTTGGCCATATTCAGCGTGGTGGAGCCCCCAGTTGTTACGACCGTGTTCTCGCCAGTAGGTTAGGAGTAGGTGCTATTGATGCGCTATTACGAGGAGAAACAAATGTAATGATGGGAATAATTCATAACCGAGTTATTTCGGTGCCTTTTTCAGAGACTATTAAAGGCGATAATGAAATTGACACCGAATTGATTAAAGTAGCCGATATAATTTCAATTTAAATCTTTTTTAAAAATACTAAAGGTAAAATTGTATGTTGAAATTACTAGGTTTAAAAATAATTAAGGAATAAGAATTTAAACAGTAAAAACGAAAATGGTAAAAATAGGAATTAACGGCTTTGGTCGGGTAGGAAGATTAGCTTTTAGAGAGGCGTTTAATCAAGATAATATTGAAATAGTAGCAATAAATGATTTACTTGAGCTAGACCACTTGGCATATTTGTTAAAATATGATTCTGTGCATGGAAGATTCCCAGGAAACGTTGAAGTTAAAGAAGGTAATCTGTTTGTTAATGGAAAAAAAATAAGGGTTACTTCAGAAAAAAACCCGGAGAAACTAGACTGGAATGCAGTAGATGCCGCAATTATCCTTGAATGTACAGGTGTTTTTAAAGAAACCGATACCGCTTCGGCACATGTTAAGGCTGGCGCAAAAAAAGTAATTATTTCGGCACCTTCAAAAACGGCTCCCATGTTTGTTATGGGCGTAAATCATAAAGACGTAAAAGCAACCGATACTATAATTTCCAATGCTTCCTGTACTACCAACTGTCTTGCTCCAATGGCGAAAATAATCAATGACGCGTACGGTATTTCAGAAGCTTTAATGACTACAGTACATGCCGTTACCACCTCGCAGGCAACTGTAGATCAGCCTTCAAAGAAAAACTTCAGAATTGGAAGAAATGCGCTTAGCAATATAATTCCTTCCACAACGGGAGCGGCTATCGCAGTTACTAAAGTGATTCCTGAGTTGGAAAATAAACTTACCGGAATGGCTTTTCGCGTACCAACTACAGATGTTTCAGTGGTTGACTTAACGCTACGCACCGAAAAAGCAACAACCTATGAAGAAATTAAGGCGCTATTTAAAAATGCTTCGGAAAATGAATATAAAGGAATAGTTAACTATACCGAAGACGAAGTTGTTTCGCAAGACTTTATTTCCGATCCGCACAGTTGTACTTTTGATGCAAACGCGGGAATTGCGCTTAACGATAATTTCTTTAAGCTAATAGGCTGGTACGACAATGAATATGGCTACGCTACAAAAATGATTGACCTGGCCGCTCACGTTGCAACCTTATAAATTATGACCTTAATAACCGACAGCGGTTCTACAAAATGCGACTGGGTATTGCTTGACGCAGCAGGGAATGTTGTGCTAAAAACAAAGACTAAAGGCTTAAACCCAGCCATTATTGATGCGGAGGAGTTACACGCCCTTATTTCTGAAAACCTTGAGCTAGTTGCTATTTCAAATAAAGTTGAAGTTTTGGATTTTTATGGGGCCGGATGTGGTACTTCAATTCCGTGCAAAGATTTAAAAGGGGTTCTTACTGCAATATTTCCCAATGCAAAAATAATGGTTCAGGAAGATTTGGCTGCTGCAGTTTTTGCCGCAACCACTGAGCCTGGCATTGTATGCATTTTGGGTACGGGAAGCAATAGTTGCTATTTTGATGGCGAGGAAATACATGCACCAATAGCATCTTTAGGTTATGCGCTTATGGATGAGGCAAGCGGAAACTATTTTGGAAAACGTCTGATCAGAGATTACTATTACAAGAGAATGCCTGCTGAAATTGCTTCAGAATTTGAAAAAAGCTTCAACCTAGACGCAGATGAAATAAAGAAAAACCTCTATAAAACACCCAATCCCAACGCCTATTTAGCCTCATTTGCCCAATTCATTTTTGCCAACCATAAAATAACACCCTATTTTCATAACCTGATTAAGGAAGGTATTGAAGCTTTTATTACATGTAGAGTACTCACGTTTAAAGAAGCACATCGGGTTCCAATTCATTTTATAGGTTCAATAGCGCATTTTTCTCAAGAAATTATCAAGGAAAGTCTTCATGAGCACAATCTAAGTTTAGGTAATATTGTGCAACGCCCTATTGACGGATTAATTGGGTATTACAAAAATAAAATTACAGAGTAACATGTCTTTACCTACTATAAACCCTACTAAAACTGAAGCCTGGAAGGCATTGGAAAAGCATTTTGAAACCATGCGAACTATCGAAATGCAGGATGCTTTTTCCAAAGATCCAGAACGTGCTTCTCGTTTTTCCATAGCGTGGAAGGATTTCTATTTGGATTATTCTAAAAATAGAATTGATGAAACTACCATGAGTTTGCTATTAAACCTTGCTGAAGAAGTAAAGTTAAAGCAGGCTATTGAAGCGCAATTTAAAGGAGCTAAAATCAATAAAACCGAAGATCGCGCCGTACTACACTCAGCCTTGCGTGATTTTAATAATATGAAGCCGGAGGTAAAGGCAACCTTGGAGAAAATGAAACTTTTTTCTAATGAAATTAACAGTGGTGCCCATAAAGGCTTTACCGGTAAACCTATTACCGATGTGGTTAACATTGGCATAGGCGGTAGTCACTTGGGGCCAGACATGATTGTTGAGGCGCTTCAGCATTATGGCAACCACCTTAAAATTCACTTTGTAGCAAATGTAGATGGAGATCATGCTGCAGAAACCTTGAATATGTTAAACCCTGAAACTACTTTATTTATAGTTGTTTCTAAAAGTTTTACTACGCAGGAAACCCTTGCCAATGCCGAACTTATAAAAAAATGGTTCCTAAAAATAGCTTCTGAAAAAGATGTACCAAAACACTTTGTAGCGGTATCGGCAAATGAAACTGGTGCAAAACAGTTTGGGATTTTAGAAAATAATATTTTCCCTATGAACGATTGGGTAGGGGGCAGATTTTCTTTGTGGAGTGCTGTTGGACTTTCTATTTGCTGTTCTTTGGGGTATAACAACTTTGAAGAACTTTTAAGGGGTGCTTTTGAAATGGATACCCATTTCCAGAGTGAAGATTTTGAAAACAACATGCCCATTGTGCTTGCTTTGCTATCAATATGGTACAACAACTTTTTTAAAGCAGAAAGTGAAGCGGTTATACCGTATTCCCAATACCTTAATAAGCTAGTTCCCTATTTGCAGCAAGCGGTAATGGAGAGCAACGGAAAGCACATAGACCGAAATGGGGACGCAGTAGATTACCAAACGGGAACCATTGTTTGGGGGAATGTAGGGAGTAACTCGCAACATGCTTTTTTCCAATTGCTGCATCAAGGCACAAAAATGATTCCCACCGATTTTATCGGCTTTAGCGAATCTTTGCATGGAAATACTGAAAATCATGCTATTTTAATGGCTAATTTCTTTGCGCAAACCGAAGCTTTATGGGAAGGAACATTCGATAAATCGGTTGAGAGTCCATATAAAAAATTTGATGGCGGTAAACCTACTAATTCGCTTTTAATAAATAAGTTAACACCTAAAAACTTAGGTAGCCTCATAGCGCTTTATGAACACAAACTCTTTGTGCAGGGCATTGTTTGGAATATTTTTAGCTATGATCAATGGGGCGTAGAACTTGGGAAAGTTGTAGCAAAAGGAACTTTAAGTGCCATTAAGGAACAAAATTCCTCCTTATCTGAAAACCCTTCAACAAAAGCCTTGTTAGAGAAGTTCTTTGCTAAAAACCAGGTTTCAAAATAGTCTTTATTGCAAATCATTAGTGTCCGATTAAAAGAGTGAGAAAATCTGTTGAGTCAAAGATAATAGGCAATAAGAATGTTTTTATTTAATGACAGCATGCTATTATACTTAGCATCAAAATTTATCGATTAAAAAGTATGTTTAATCAATTTTATCTAGTTTTCAATCTATTAAAAAGCAAGTCTTACGTCTTATGTCTTTCAGCGCAGCGGTCTTATATCTTAGTCGGACACGACTAATTGCAAATCAACTTTTTGTTTCATAAGAAGAAAAGTAGTCTGCAATCTTAAGTTTTACTAATCTCAGCTGCCTGAGCGGTATTTCTTGATTCATCAGAAATACAAAGGATTTTTTAATAGCTTTCAACAACAAATTTTCAATAAACGATTTTCTAAACACTAAACCACAGACATTTTTAGTATCTTACAACTGTAAACTCCCCGTTTATAGCTATTTATTATGCTTACAAAAGTCTATGGAAGTGCCGTTTTTGGGGTGGAAGCAACTACAATTGCGGTAGAAGTAAATGTTGATAAAGGAGTGGGGTACCATTTGGTAGGCCTGCCAGACAACGCTATTCGGGAAAGTAATTATAGAATTGCAGCCGCACTACAAAATAACGGCTATAGAATTCCTGGTAAAAAACTAATCCTTAATATGTCTCCGGCCGATCTTCGCAAGGAAGGTTCGGCTTATGATCTTACCCTGGCAATGGGCATTCTGGTGGCTACAGAACAAATTAAGGAGAAGAATCCACTATCGGAATTTATTATTATGGGTGAGCTGTCTTTAGATGGAAAGCTTCAGCCTATTCGGGGCGCTTTGCCTATTTCACTTAGAGCGAAGGAAGAGGGCTTTAAAGGGTTTATACTTCCAAAACAGAACGCGAAAGAGGCGGCTATTGTTGAGGGCATAAGTGTTTTTGGAATTGAAAACATAAAAGAGGTTATCGATTTTTTTAATGAAGGCATCCCGCTGGAAAAAACCGAAGTTGATATAGAAGCTGAGTTTTACAATCATTTAGAACACCCCGAATTCGATTTTGCCGATGTAAAAGGCCAAGAATCCATAAAACGATGCATGGAAATTGCTGCGGCAGGAGGGCATAATATTATTTTAATAGGTCCGCCAGGCTCTGGAAAAACAATGCTAGCCAAACGCCTACCGAGTATTCTGCCACCAATGACCTTGCAGGAAAGTTTGGAAACTACAAAAATACACAGTGTAGCAGGCCGAACGTTAGAAAAGGCTGGGGTAATGACTTCAAGACCGTTTAGAAGCCCACATCACACAATTTCTGATGTTGCTCTTGTAGGTGGGGGGCAATATCCGCAGCCTGGTGAAATTTCCTTGGCGCATAATGGCGTTCTGTTTTTAGATGAACTACCCGAATTTAAACGAGGTGTTTTAGAAGTAATGCGACAACCCTTGGAAGATCGTGATGTTACAATTTCCAGAGCAAAATTTACTGTGACCTATCCCTCTAGCTTTATGTTGGTTGCAAGTATGAACCCAAGTCCCGGTGGGTATTTTAATGATCCCGATGCTCCGGTTATGTCTTCTCCAGCAGAAATGCAACGCTATTTAAGCAAGATCTCAGGTCCGCTTTTAGACAGAATTGATATTCATATTGAGGTAACGCCAGTTCCTTTTGAGAAGTTGAGCGATGAGCGCAGGGGCGAATCGAGTATTGTTATTCGCGAACGGGTTACCAATGCCAGAAAATTGCAGTCCGCGCGCTTTTCAGATATAGATAATGTACATTATAACGCGCAGATGGGAGTAAAACAAATTCGCCAATTCTGTAAGCTAGACGAAGCTTCGCTTGAACTTCTAAAAACCGCCATGGAACGTTTAAATCTTTCGGCAAGAGCTTATGATAGAATCTTAAAAGTAGCCAGAACCATTGCCGATTTAGAGGCTACGGAAAAGATTAACGGCAACCATATTTCTGAAGCTATCCAGTACAGAAGCTTAGACCGGGATGGCTGGTTTGGATAAAAGATTAAAGCCTTAATCGTTAAACCGAGCAATAGCCAAATAGAAACACTATAAGCGTCAAAATATTATATTCTCACCTCAATAGTAAGCAGGTTCATTTAACTTTAATTTAAGAGTTTAAAATACATCACGTTGTATCTTTAGAAATTTACTAAAAATCAACACATTATGTTTAAACATTCTCTTAAAATAAGCTTCATTGCCTTGGCTTCTGTTGCGCTATTCGCTATTTCTTGTAAAAACGAAAAGTTACCTGCTACGGATGACAGTGCGAAACTCTCTGTTCCTTTTGAAAAATATGAACTGGAAAACGGTCTGGAGGTCATTCTTCATCAAGATAAAAGCGACCCTATAGTTTCCCTTGCAATTCAATATGGCGTAGGTTCCAATCGTGAAAAAAAGGGACGTACCGGTTTTGCCCATTTGTTTGAGCATATGCTCTTTCAGGAATCTGAAAACGTACCCCAAGATCAATTTTTTAAAACCATACAAGATGCCGGAGGTACTTTAAATGGCGGTACATGGAAAGATGGAACCATTTATTACGAAGTAGTTCCGAAAAACGCTATGGAAACCGTAATGTGGTTAGAAAGTGACCGAATGGGGTTTTTGATAAATACCGTAACCGAAACGGCTTTTGAAAACCAACAAGAGGTTGTACAGAATGAAAAACGTCAACGTGTTGATAACAATCCCTATGGCCATACAAACTGGGTAATTGACAAAAACATCTACCCAGAAGGACATCCGTACAATTGGCAGGTTATAGGCGAACTGGAAGATCTTCAGAATGCTACCGTGGAAGATGTAAAGGAGTTTTATGACCGCTTCTATGGGCCTAACAACGCTACTTTGGTTTTGGCTGGAGACTTTAAAACTTCAGAAGCAAAGGAAATGATTGAGAAATATTTTGGTGAAATAAAGCGGCGTCAAGAGGTGCCACCTTTAAAACCGCAACCCGTAACTATTTCAGAAACGAAAAGACTTTACCACGAAGACAACTTTGCCACCGCTCCGCAATTGAATATGGTTTGGCCTACTTTGGAACAATATACAGACGATGCCTATGCCTTAGATTTTTTAGGTCAAATTCTTTCCGATGGAAAAAAAGCACCATTATATAAGGTCCTGGTTAAAGAAAAAGATTTAACCTCAAGAACAACTGCATATAATAACGCTAGCGAGTTGGCTGGTAGTTTTAAAATCGTCATCACTGCAAATAATGGGGTAGATTTAGACGCTGTAGAGCAGGGAATCTCAGAAGCCTTTGCGTTGTTTGAAAAAGAAGGCGTTACCAATCGTGATATTGAGCGTATAAAAGCAGGATTGGAAACTCAGTTTTATAACGGAATAAGCAGTGTGTTGGGAAAATCATTTCAGCTTGCACGTTATAACGTCTTTACCGGAGATCCCGGATTTATTACCACAGACATTGAAAATATTAAAAAAGTTACAAAAGAAGATGTTCTTCGGGTTTATAATGAATATATCAAGGACAAGCCTTACGTAATGACTAGTTTCGTGCCAAAAGGAAAACTTGATCTTATTGCAGAAAACTCAGAAAAAGCTAATGTTGTTGAGGAGGAAATTGAGGAAAATGTAACCAAAGAGATAGAAGAGGCAGATACCGAGGTGGTAAAAACGCCTTCTAATTTTGACCGGTCTACGCCGCCAGCCCAAGGCGCGGCTCCCGAACTGAGTATTCCTGAAACGTGGAACGCAAACTTGGACAACGGTTTAGCGGTTTCTGGAATTGAGCAAAATGAAATTCCAACCGTAAGTTTTAGCTTGGTTATTGAAGGAGGCCATTTGCTAGATGATATGGAAAAAAATGGTGTTGCAAATTTAATGAGCGATATCTTAATGGAAGGTACCGCAAACAAAACACCTGAAGAACTGGAAGAAGCGATTGATCTTTTGGGAGCAAGTATAAATATGTACACCTCGAATGAATCTATAGTAATTCGCGGTAATACATTAACCCGGAATTTTGATAAAACAGTAGATTTGGTTACCGAAATTCTTCTTGAGCCCCGCTGGGATGAGGCCGAACTAGACCGCATTAAAACCAAGACTATTAATCAGATTGAACGTTCTGATGCAAACCCCAATACCGTAGCGCGTCGTGTTTACAACAAATTGCTTTACGGCGAAGACCATATTTTCAGCTATCCCATCTCAGGAACCGTGGAATCTGTAAAGGCTATCACGATGGATGATTTAAAATCGTACTACAAGGCTAATTTTTCGCCATCGGTAAGTGCGTTTCAGGTGGTTGGTAAAATTGATAAGGCTACCGTTCTTAAGCATTTAAACGGTCTTGAACAGCGGTGGGAAGCTAAGGATGTAACAATTCCAGAATTCCCTGCAACGAATACGCGAGATAAAGCTTCGTTGTATTTTGTAGATATACCAAATGCTAAACAATCTGTAATTAACATCGGTTATATTGCTATGCCGAGAACCGATGCAGATTTTTATCCAGCAACAGTGATGAATTATAAGCTGGGCGGCTCTTTCTCTGGAAATGTTAATTTGATTCTTCGTGAAGAAAAAGGCTATACCTATGGTGCTAGAACGTATTTTAGCGGTAGTAAAACCCCTGGGACTTTTACAGCTTCTTCAAGTGTGAGAACAAATACTACTGGGGAGTCCGTTGAAATATTTAGAGATGAAATTTCAAAATATAAAGAAGGAATTTCTTCAGAAGATCTTGAATTTACTAAAAATGCACTTATAAAATCGAATGCACGTCGTTTTGAAACGCAGCGCTCGCTTTTAGGGATGTTACAAGAAGTAAACAAATATAACTTACCTGCCGATTATATTGAAAACGAGGAAACCCTTGTTAGAAATATGACTTTAGAAGAACACAAATCCCTTGCTAATAAATATTTAGATGCTTCAAAAATGGCTTATCTGGTTGTTGGAGATGCAGCTACACAATTCCAGCAGTTTAAAAACATGGGCTTTGATGAAGTTAAGCTTCTAGATAAAGACGGAGAAGAAGTAAGACTAGAAGATGTGAAGTTGTAATACGCATATTCTAAATAAATTAACTACGAATACACGAAAATGCTACAAGACCTGAAGGCTTTGTAGACTAATGTTTTTCGTGTATTTGTGGTTTTATACCAATAGCGTCCTAAACGTTCATAAGGTAACCATTGAAAGCCTTTGTTTAATGGGGCTTAGAGATAATATGAAGCTTAGGGGTCTGTAATTGAGAATTCCTGTTTTTTGGCCTATCGAAAATTTATCGTAAAATTTGAAGT
>NZ_JAVMBW020000016.1:0-100248 GCF_031631895.2 Aequorivita marina | reverse complement strand
CCCATCTTGTTCTGTGTATGCATCGTTAAGATTACCCACCTGAAGTGTTCCAGCGGCGTTTAAATTACCATCTTGGTCTGTTGTCGCTTCGTTGTCATTACCCAACTGAGCTGTTCCTGCAAGGTTAAGATTCCCCAATTGATCCGTATCAGAATCGTTGCGGTCGCCCACTTGTGCCGTACCATTAAGGTTTAAATTTCCAGTTTGGTCAACATCAGAATTATTAGAGTCGCCCAACTGTAGGGTCCCGTTAGCATTTAACAAGCCAGTTTGAGTAACGGTACTTGTGTTGTTTTGCGCGAACATTACAGCTCCCGCCATTAGCGCTACTGCGCTTAAAATAATTTTTTTCATAATTTAAAGTTTTAAAGATTAATATTTGGTTAAAAACATTCAGTTTTGTCAAGGAACAATTCCTTAAAATACCATAAGCCATTTTTTAAATAAAATGAAACTTATAATTTTATTGGTATAGTTTTAAAACAAGCCGTAGAGCGTATTTTAAATGTTAGTAAAGGGGAAATTTAAAGTTTTAAGTTCCTAAAAATTTATACTGAAATAGAACTTAAAGTAACTAGGGATAGATTTGCTATTTATACTTTGAAGGCATTCGATCTTAAGTATCGCCACCATCAAATCACAACTCAAAGATGCAACATTATTCCCTTATATCCAAGAAGTTACACCCCAAAAAGAAAAATAAGGGCAAAACCCCCTTTCCTGAAAATGGTTTTACCTAATGAGAAGTTGCCATTAATAAGATGACTTCTTTAAAATAACCGATGAACTGCAAAAAATTCAATATTTAAACCGAATGTTAAATATATGTTAAAATATTATTTAGCGTGTTAATTCCTTGGGCAGCTGTTATTATTGAAAAGAAATAAGTTGAAATAGACCCTCAAATTGAACGGATTAGGCTTTTTGTTGATTTGAATAGCTAAATAATAAAAGCCGAAGATTTGGATGTTAAAACAGTCCTTAATAGACAGCGATTTCTATTCTTCAAAAAATAAATGCAGTACATCAAATAATTTATGATGAAAAGGAGGTTCAAGGACTGTAACCGCCTTACCTTAAAAAGCGAATTAACATAGTCTGCCTACCTATATTTAAAAATGATGTTGAGTGAGCTTCCTTTAATATGGGTGAAGATCTTGCGCACAACGTTCTGCATAGCTCCAACAAATTACAAAATCTAAACACCATAATATATTTGCAGCGAGATAAAAATCACATAATCAAACGAAGTAGTTTAGGCAATTGCTATCTATTAACCACGCATATTACAGAAAAGCAATTCATTTTTGCCGGTATGTAACAGTTATGCAACAAAAAAAGTCGTCCAAACGCATCTGGACGACTTACAACAGGAATTTAAAGTGGCACTAAAAGTTATTTTGTAAAAAGCAACTCCCTATATTTTGTTAATGGCCAGATTTCATCATCTACCAATAACTCCAGTTTGTCGCAATGATAGCGGATAATCTGGAAATACGGTTTTACATCTTCGCAATAGGCAAAGGCTCTTTTTGTGGCATCTTCAATTTTGTTTGCTTTTTTTCGAGCTTCAATCATATCAGTAATGCCTTTATTGATTTCAGCAATATGACTGCTAATTTGCTCAATAAGATGCATTTGTTCTACAGAAAACTTCTTAAAGTCTGTTCCATAAATGTTTTTCAAGCCTTGTACATTCTCAATTAAGATATTTTGATAACGAATGGCGGTGGGTATTATATGGTTACGGGCAATATCTCCCAAAATACGACCTTCTATCTGAATACGCATGGCGTAGTCTTCCATCTCAATTTCATAACGCGCCTGAAGTTCTACCTTGCTCATAATACCAAGCCCTTCAAAAAGGGAAATGGTTTTTTCAGAAACCTTAGCCTTCAATGCTTCTGGGGTGGTTTTAT
This sequence comes from Aequorivita marina, assembly GCF_031631895.2. Taxonomy (NCBI): domain Bacteria; kingdom Pseudomonadati; phylum Bacteroidota; class Flavobacteriia; order Flavobacteriales; family Flavobacteriaceae; genus Aequorivita; species Aequorivita marina. The sequence continues at coordinate 98,329 of NZ_JAVMBW020000016.1, read as the reverse complement.
GATTGCTTAGTCCGCGTTTTTCAGCTTCCTTCTCCCAAGCTTCTCCATATCCGTCACCCTCAAAGCGAATGCGTTTTGAATCTTTAATATACTCTCTAAGGACGTTAAAAATAGCATCATCCTTCTTCATCTTTTTCTCCTTAATGAGCCCATCAACCTTTTCTTTAAAGTCCATTAACTGCTTAGCCACAATTGCGTTGAGCACGGTCATGGGGTTTGCACAATTAGCGGTAGATCCCACGGCACGGAATTCAAATTTATTCCCGGTGAAGGCAAAAGCTGAAGTTCGATTTCGATCTGTATTGTCCAGTAAAATTTCAGGTATCTTACCTACAACGTTCAACTTTAAATCTGTTTTCTCCTGCGGGGAAAGCTTCCCGTTAGTAACTTTTTCCAATTCGTCCAACACCTCAGTTAGCTGCGAACCAATAAAAGCCGATATTATCGCCGGAGGTGCTTCATTTGCACCTAAACGGTGATCGTTACTGGCACTTGCAATAGAGGCCCGCAACAACTCTTCATGGTCATTTACAGCTTTAAGCGTATTGACGAAAAAGGTCAAAAAACGAAGATTTTTCATCGGGGTACTACTAGGCCCCAGTAGGTTTACTCCCGTATCAGTGGCCAATGACCAATTGTTATGCTTTCCGCTTCCATTTACATTAGCAAATGGTTTTTCATGAAACAACACCTTAAAGTTATGTTTAGCCGCAATTTTGTTCATCAAATCCATCAATAAGGAGTTGTGGTCTACGGCCAAGTTGGTTTCCTCAAAAATAGGTGCCAGTTCAAATTGATTAGGCGCAACTTCGTTATGCCGTGTTTTTACAGGAATACCCAAAAGCATACACTCGGTTTCTAGATGACGTATAAAATTAAGAACACGGTCAGGAATGGAACCAAAATAATGATCGTCCAACTGCTGTCCTTTGGCAGAGGAATGTCCAAGCAAAGTTCTTCCCGCCAAGGAAATATCGGGTCTAGATTCGGCCAAGGCACTATCAACTAAAAAATATTCTTGTTCCCAGCCTAAAGTTGCGCTTACTTTTGTTACGTTTTTATCAAAATATTTTGCCACGGCTGTCGCTGCGCTATCAATAGATTGCAACGCCCTAAGCAATGGGGTTTTATAATCTAACGCTTCTCCTGTATATGACACAAAAACGGTAGGAATACATAAGGTGGTTCCATAAATAAACGCTGGCGAAGTAGGGTCCCATGCGGTGTATCCGCGTGCTTCAAACGTATTTCTGATACCTCCATTTGGGAAGCTAGATGCATCCGGCTCCTGCTGCACCAACTGGCCGCCTCCAAATTTTTCTATGGCATGGCCATCATCCATTGTTTCAAAAAAAGCATCGTGCTTTTCGGCAGTTGCCCCCGTCAATGGTTGAAACCAGTGTGTATAATGTGTTCCTCCCTTCGCAATGGCCCACTCCTTCATTCCCGTAGAAATATGGTCGGCTATGTGGCGCTCAATTTTACTGCCATTTTCAATAGCATCCATTACACTTTTAAAGGAGTCTTTGGTAAGATACTGCCGCATGGCAGCTTTGTTAAATACGTTTTTTCCGAAAATATCGGAACGTCGTTCAGGTTCGGTAACGGGTACTGGAAGCCTATTAAAAGTTTCTTTTAAGGCATAAAATCTAAGTGTGGGCATCTTGTGTTTTTAAAAATTTGACCGAGCAAAAATACAAAAAACAGAAAAACACCCCCTAATTTTAATGATTTTTTTATAAAATATAGACAAAAGCCGCAATCACCCCCTTCAACACATGGGGGGTGGTTTAAAAATATTATCACTTTAGAATAGTAAACCCTATAAAGGTTGCATAGGCTGCAACTAACAAAATCCCTCTTTTTCGGCCCAGTTGATATGGAGTTGGAAGAAAAGCCAATGGAAGAATGATTGCCGAAAAACCAAGCATCCAAAAAATATCACTTGTAAGCACTTCCTTACTCTTGACAGCTATTGGCTGAATGATTGCAGTAATGCCTAATACGGAAGAAATATTGAAAACGTTGGAGCCAATTAGATTTCCCAAAGAGATGGCTTTTTCTCTTTTTAGGGCGGCAATAACTGAAGCAGCAAGCTCAGGAATACTCGTTCCTACGGCTATCATGGTTACTGCAATTACACGTTCGCTTACTCCAAAACGCTCGGCAATGTTTATGGAACTACTTACTAGCAGTTCGCTTCCAAAATATAGACCAAGCCCACCGATAAGCAGCCAGACAATAATTTTAAAGTTAGAGGTTTTTGACAAACTCTCGTCAACTTCATCATCAATTTGCACGACACCTCTTTCTTTCTTTGCTTTTCTGATTAAAACCCACAGATACACAAGAAGCATAAGCAGTAATGCGATGCCTTCTGAACGGGAAATTACCGCTCCACTCTTCAGAATAAAGTATAGGGCAAGAGACAAAATCATCATCACCGGCCAATTCATCTTATAAAAGTTTTTATCAATTGCCAAAGGCGAAATAATTGCGGTAATACCCAATACCAGACCAATATTCGCTACATTAGAACCTATTACATTTCCTAACGAAATATCTGAAAAACCATTAAGAGCAGCCTGTAAGCTCACTAATAATTCTGGCGCGGAAGTTGCAAAAGAAACAACAGTCAAGCCAATCACCATTTTTGAAATGTGCAATCTAAATGAAAGCGCCACCGAAGAGCGGACCAAAAACTCACCTCCTATAACCAATAGCGCTAAGCCTATAAAAACCAATAAATAATCCATAGCATATAATTGCGTGCGAAGATACTAAATGAAAAAAAGAAATAGTTGTATATTTGTTACTATCCCCACAAAAATTTTATTACTTCAATTAGTCCTAAAAATCTATTTTTTAGAGAATTTTTAAATCAATACTTAATCATGGAAACACTTAAAAACAAGACTACTCAAAGATGTATATTCTTTTCAGCTTTGGTGTTTTTTATAGTTTCACTTTCATCAATAACCGCCAAAGAACTAGTCGAAAAACCAACTAAAGTTATTATAGGAATGGAAAACCAAGTTACTATAAAAATCACAAAAAAAACCAGTCTAGAGGAACTTGAGCAGATAAAGAGGCAAATGGAAGATGATGGATTTGAATTTAATTATTCAAATGTTGTTTATAATGACAGCAAAGAGATTATCTCGATTTCAATAAGCTATAAAGACGCAAACAACAATGCTGGAAACTACAGCGTAAGCAGCCAAAACCCAATAAATAATATTCTAATAATTTCAAACGGAAGTCAGATTTCAGTAAAAAGTGTAGGTGGCGGAAATCAATCAACCATTATTCAAAGTAATGGTAGGGGTAACCAGTCATCCATAAGCCAGAGTACTAGCAGCAAGAATTATAATGATCATCAAAAACACATTGCAGAGCGCAAGGCAGAAATGGAAAAAAGAAGGGTTGAGATGGATAAGAGAATGGCGGCCCGTAGACAGGAAATGAAAGAAAGAGGCAGCAAAATGCGGGCACGTATGGAAAATGAAAGAAATAGTATGTTTGAAGAACGTCAAATAAAAAATTCTCAAAGCTTTAGCGGAAATTACCACCTTATAACCAAGAACACTACTAAGGCAGATCTTCTCAAGCTGAAGGAGGTTTATAAATCTGAAAACATAAGTTTTTCTTATGACCAGCTAGAGCGTAATTCCGATGATTTGATAACATATATATCAATCACCATAAACAATGGACAAGGCTCTATTTCAACATCTAGTTTTGGAAACGGAAAAGATCCAATAAAAGACGTTTCAATTGGTGTAGATTCTGAACATACCATTATGAAAAGCACAGAATAGCCTTTTAACTTAAGTTTTAAAAATTGCGACTTTAAAATGATTAACTTGGAAACAAATCTCAATAAACGTGAAAAAGAAGTTTTTTAAATTCCTATCAAAAGTTAACCGCAAAGTATTGCCCAGCTTCACTAAACAAGAGTTAGATCTCGCAGAAGCCTCCAAACTTCAAATGGCAATCTTTGGCTATAAGTTATGGGTAACCAAAAATGCGTTAGATTAATATCGCACTAAGGATTTAACATGCTGTTTTCTTAGTTTTTGTCTGCCTTCTAAAAAATTCAGTTCCAACAAAAAATTACACTGTACGATTTCCCCGCCCAAACGCTCAATCATTTTACAGGCGGCGCGAGCTGTACCACCAGTAGCCAGAACATCATCATGGAGCAGCACACGGTCGCCCTTTTTTATAGCGTCCTGATGCATTTCCAGCGAATCTAGACCATATTCTAATTCGTAAGGCTCCGTAATGGTTTTATAAGGTAGCTTCCCAGGTTTCCGTATTGGCACAAATCCTGCATTTAGTTGCTGTGCGAGCAAGGTTCCATAGAAAAACCCTCTGGATTCAATCCCAACAACTTTATCTATTTTTTCATTCCCAATCATTTCCAGTAATTTTACCAAACATAATTTTGAAGCCTCCGGATTCATTAATAAAGGTGTTATATCTTTAAAATGCACTCCAGGCTTCGGAAAGTCCATTACCTCACGGATATATTTTTCAATTTCATTCATTGTGTATTTTTTATCAATATGCGTAGCACTCCTATTTAAAAAATTCTAAGATAGCGTTATTTTAAAAATAATCCAGATTGAAAACCCAAAATACCATAAGAATAAAAGAAAAATTAATTTTGATTTTTTTTCACTTATAATTTGCCTTGCAATTTAAAAAGAAATATATTTGCACCCGCTTACAGCGAATTAAAATGGCCTTGTGGCGCTCCCGATAGCTATCGGGAGAATAGCGCAACCCAATCTCGCTGTAAGCAAAGATTAAACCGAAAAGTTTATCACGGCCTTGTGGCGCAACTGAATAGCGCACCTGATTACGGCTCAGGAGGTTCCAGGTTTGAATCCTGGCAAGGTCACTTAGAGCGAAAAGTCTGCACGAAAGTGCGGACTTTTTTTATTTATAGACGCGTCAAAAGCCCTTCTGCTTTTGTAAGAGGATAAAAATAAAAAAAGCACAACACTTTTTCAGTGGGGTGAACTTTTCATTGTAAGGTGGGAACGTAATCAGGATATGTAATCCTGGCAGCATAACAATACCAAAAACCAACTATGAGTGTTCACTGATTTATTTGCTGAAGACGCGTCAAAAGCCCTTCCGCTTTTGTAAGAGGATAAAAATAAAAAAAGCACAACACTTTTTCAGTGGGGTGAACTTTTCATTGTAAGGTGGGAACGTAATCAGGATATGTAATCCTGGCAGCATAACAATACCAAAAACCAACAATGAGTGTTCAGTGATTCATTTGCTGAAGACGCGTCAAAAGCCCTTCCGCTTTTGTAAGAGGATAAAAATAAAAAAAGCACAACACTTTTTCAGTGGGGTGAACTTTTCATTGTAAGGTGGGAACGTAATCAGGATATGTAATCCTGGCAGCATAACAATACCAAAAACCAACTATGAGTGTTCAGTGATTTATTTGCTGAAGACGCGTCAAAAGCCCTTCTGCTTTTGTAAGAGGATAAAAATAAAAAAAGCACAACACTTTTTAAGTGGGGTGAACTTTTCATTGTAAGGTGGGACCCTAATCAGGATATGTAATCCTGGCAGCATAACAATACCAAAAACCAACTATGAGTGTTCACTGATTTATTTGCTGAAGACGCGTCAAAAGCCCTTCTGCTTTTGTAAGAGGATAAAAATAAAAAAAGCACAACACTTTTTCAGTGGGGTGAACTTTTCATTGTAAGATGGGACCCTAATCAGGATATATAATCCTGGCAGCATTACAATATAAACCTATTGCTATTTGGTTTAATAAAAGCCAAAAAAACCTTATCATTACAAGCTGAATCTATAAATACATAACTATCAGACCATAACCCCTCTAAGTCAAAAAAAAAAAACCAGACTTATCTTGAAAAAATATGATGCTGAGTAGCTGTAAAATAATCGCGGAAAATCTGGTTTAATTGATGGTTCGTTCTACAGGCTTTTATACCGAGTTTAGGATATATTTCAATAATTAAACGAGTGATATCACGTACAGAATCTGCCGCTATGCTATGTATTTTTTCTTTGTATGCTTCCGCAAACTGTTCTGATTGTTGAATGCTATTTTCAATTTCTTCTGAAAGTCTAAAAGCTTCTTTATTCGTTTCGGAAACCACATTCGTTAGGTTTTTTAGTGCTTCCTTGGGCAAAATGTTCGATACTTCTTCCAAGAAATGCTCCGCCATTCCCAAATAATTAACCCAAAGTGTCATATCGGCAAAAAGTGAAAAAGGGATTTTAAAAATAGAATGCGGCAGGTTAAAGTGGTTATATTGAAAAGCATATTTTTCATCTACGAACGCATCCACTTCAAAGGAATGGGTTGCAGTAGCTTTGAGCCCCATCGTATTCCAGTCTGAAATAAGCTTCACCTTTTCTTTCGGGAGAACAAAAGAACGGACTTTTGGCGATCCATCCGCTTCCTTTACTTCTTCTCCATTCATCATTATTTTTGCATTTAAGGTGAAATGCGACAAGTAGGGTGCACCAGTAGCGTACCGCCATTTTCCAGAAATTTTATAGCCATTCTCTAACTTTTCCGCCGTACCAAAAACGCCTCCGCTTCCCCCGAGAATGGCAGGTTTCGATCTAAGGAAAATTTCATCGGCAACTTCCTTGTCAAAGTTCCCTATAAAGTAATTGGCACCGCTACATAATGTAACCGTCCATCCCAAGCTTCCATCAGTTTTGGCTAGTGTTTTTAGCTTTTGCAAACCTTCGCTAAAAGAGGCTTCTAAGCCCCCATAATTTTCAGGGACCCATAGATTCCAGAGGTTCTCCTTTTCAATCCACGCTACTGTTTCTGAAGAGAAAACAGCTACATCAAAAAACTTCTTCCGAAGCTGTTCTATATTGTATAGTTTTTTCATTTTTAAAGATTTTTCGCCATTTAATATACCCCGAAACACCTACTGCAAATAGGAAGATAGTGAGACCTGCATAAACGTATAACTCCTTGTAAAAAAGTAAGGGAATAGCAATAACATTACTAATATTGAGATAAATCCAGTTTTCCATTTTCCTTTTCGCCATAAGCCACATACCAGCCCATGCAAAGGCGCTTACAAAAGCATCCCAAATTGGAACATTTGAATTGGTATGAAACTTAAGCCAATACGCCATTACCGAGAAGCAAAGCACTACAATACCCAAGGCTGTTATATGCTCTTGCTTGTTAGAATATGAAATTGGCGTCTCCTTTTTTTGTTTTCCGAATTTCCAATACGTCCATCCATAGATACTCATACCAAAATAGTACAGATTCAATAAAATATCTCCGTACAGCTGGGACTGATAGAGCACCCACATACTGATAATAATAGAAATAATGCCAAATAAATAATTGTTGATATTATTTTTTCTAGCCAGAAGTACCTGAATAACACCAAAGGCGGTGCCTAAGATTTGTAAGAAAGTTAGATGAAATAAATATTCCTCGATCATTGTTTTATTTTCAATGAAATGAGGGTATAGCCAAGAAGTGTATTACCATCGTTCCTACGCCAGCATTATCTGGATCAGGTTCCGTGCAACAAAGCACTTGGGTCTCTTCTCAGCCTGCTTAATATATTGCAAGCACCCCATTGTTTACAGCAAAGCTATGATAATTTATTGCAATACCTAAGAGACTTAACTTTAAAAATTCAATGGAATAAGCCCCATGACTATATCTTAAATCATCCCCAACATCTATCTAGCTAATTGTATGAAGGTTGGAGTTATTTGTATATAAAATGGAAGTGTTAGATTAAAAAGAAATAGAAGGATTTCGGGTCTTACCTCCTACTTTTTAAATCGAGATTTAATAGCTTTCTGGTAGGTCTTCCCTATTGGTAAGCGGTTGTTATTTTAACTAAAAGCTCTAGTTTATTCTAGCGTTGATTTCAATGTTCTATTTATAGACATAGTGGCTTCCTGTTAGTCTAAATGGAGAAGACCCAGTAATTCCCGTAAGTGTCAAGGTAAAAACAATCGGATTTTCGGTGTTTTGTCTTTACCCCTCCCGTCTAAGTTAACTACAATTCCCTATTAATAATTTGAATTAAGGTAAAGAAATTACTGCTTCCTAAACATTTTATAGCCATTATTTAAGCAATGAGTATTTTTGAATTTAAGCACGAATTTTACCTAAGGATTAATAATTTTATTTTAGCGCAAAGAACAAGTAGCGTGAAATCCGTCTGAATAAATAATTTGGCAGGTTTAGACAAGGTTCCGTCAACCTACTCCCGATAGCTTCAACGGATTTTTGTTTCTCTCGACACCTATCGGGATGGGTGATGCAAAAAAAGAGTGAGTAAAAAAATGAACCCCGAATTTATCTTAGACAAGAATAATATATGAAGAACGAATTAAATAAAGAAAAACCTATAAAAAAACCTTGGCCCACAAAAGATGCCATGGAGCAGATTTATAAGAAGAACCTTTGGGGAGGTGACGAATCTGATTTTTATTCAGGGCAAGGATCCCACAATCCCGAAATAGTAAATCCATACACAAAGGTTCTTAGGTCGTTTCTTACTTCCTTTAAAAGCCCAATTTCGGTATGCGATTTGGGTTGCGGCGATTTTAATGTGGGAAAGGAATTGGTAAAACACACCAAAAACTACGTAGCAGCAGATATTGTTTCGGAACTAATCCAACGAAATAAAGAAAAATTTAAAGCTGAAAACTTAGAGTTTCAGTGTTTAGACCTTGCAAAAGATAAGTTACCCGCCGTAGATTGCGTACTTATAAGGCAGGTGCTGCAACATCTATCAAATACTGAAGTAGAAAAAATAGTTCGTAAACTTCCCGCCTATAAATATGTTATTATCACCGAACATATCCCCGAGGGAGAATTTACCGCCAATGCCGATATTATTTCAGGGCAAGGAACCAGGCTAAAAAAACAAAGTGGAATAAATCTGTTAGCTCCTCCGTTTAACCTTAAGACCAAGGAGACGGAAGAATTGCTACGAGTGACTTCAAACAATTTTAAAGGAGTAATACTAACCACACTTTATACCCTGTTTTAAAATATTTTCTAAAAGAAAACACCCTAAGCCATTGAATGCCTTAGGGTGTTTTATATTTTGAACAAATGGTTCTTTACAAAGGCGATACCAGTTCTTCAAACCACTCTTTCACTTCTCCTTCTAAGTGTGGAGCTAGTTTTTCATGTACCATTTTATGGTAGGTGTTAATCCACTCAATTTCTGCATCAGAAAGCATCTCCTTAACAATTACGCTTTTAAAGAACGGACACAAGGTTAGGGTTTCAAACTCATAAAAAGTATTCCATTCGGTTTTCTTCCATACTTTAGTCAGGATAAGGTTTTCATGGCGAATTCCGTATTTCCCTTCCACATAATAACCGGGCTCATTAGACATTACCATGCCAGCTTGAAGTTCCACAGGATTGAGATCTTTGCGGATGCTCTGTGGTCCTTCATGAACATTAAGGAAACTTCCTACACCATGACCGGTACCGTGGTTGTAGTCTTTTCCCTCTTTCCACAATGGCAAACGTGCCAAAACATCCAACTGAACGCCTTTTGTGCCTTTCGGAAACTTCACCAAAGATAGTTGGATCAAGCCCTGAAGAGCTTTTGTGGCATCTTTTATAAATTCATCTGAAACTTTACCCAAGGGAAAAGTTCGGGTAATATCGGTAGTACCTTCTAAATACTGACCTCCGGAATCAACCAGAATACTCCCGTCATTCGTCACTTTAGCACTACCCTCAGGTTTTGCCGAATAGTGAATAATAGCACCATTGCCTTTATACCCAACAATACTGCTAAAGCTCTGCCCGATAAAGTTTTTTCCTTCTGCTCTAAATCCGTGCAGTTTTTTACCAATGCTATATTCATCCATTTCTTCCTTGCCCACATTATGGGTTAGCCAATGTAAAAATTTTACCATAGCCACGCCATCACGAACCATAACCGTTTCAAAGCCTTTTTGCTCGGTTTCATTTTTTACAGCCTTCATCAAATGTCCAGGCACAGGTTTTTCAACAATTGAATTTTTATTTTTAACCGATTCGAATATAGCTTGATTACTGTTTGGAGCTATAAGAACAGATTCATTTTTTAAGGTAAGAAGATGGTGGAAAAATTTATCATAAGGTTTTAGCTCTACGTTTACTTTCTTCATTGCGCTAAGCGCCTCTTCATTTAATCTTTCTGAATTGACGAAAAGAATGCAATCCTGCATGGTCAACACAATATATCCTAAAAACACAGGGTTTGATGTAACATCGCTTCCACGTAGGTTTAAGGTCCAAGCCACATCATCTAAACTAGGAATAATGTGAACTGTTGCCCCTTCTTCCTTCATTTTTTCGCGAATAGCTGCAATTTTATCGGTTACCTTTTGTCCGGCAAGCGCCATAGGCTGTACAAACACCTCATTGGTACTGGGAGTGGGACGGTCTGTCCACACGTCGTTTAACAAGGGCATGTCTTTAAGACTACGGTTTTCCTTACTCAGCTTATCATTTAGCTTATTCCAGTTTTCATGCGAAGTTGTTAGGCTGTTTACTGCTACCGCCGCATTTTCAGAAGTTTCAGAGATAATCCAATCAATATAGTTTGGCGTACCTGCTACACCATCTTTAAAAAGATCAATGCCTGAACCTTTTAGTTCTTTTGGGGCTTGGGTAAAATACCGCCCATCGGTCCACAGCCCGGCTTTATCTTTTGTAACAACCACAAATCCAGCTGATCCGGTAAACCCAGAAAGCCAGGTTCGCTCTTGCCATTCGGCCGGAAGGTATTCGCCCATATGCGGATCGGCAGAATAAACTATAAAGGCTTCTATATCATTTTTCTTCATTTCTTCTCTAAGGGAAGCTACTTTTTCTTTAGCTGTCATATATATATTTTTTTAAAGTGGAAAGTTACAATAAGTCTGCTTTATTGAAAAAGATTGAAGGTCTTAAATACCATCCTAAACACTAAAATTGGCATAAAACATTTCATTCTAAATTTGAGACTAAGCTTCAGAAACTCTTTAGCTGTTTTCCGAAATAGGCACAAAAACTAGTCAATTTCATCAGACACTTCCCCACAATTCAACATTGAAGCACCATAATACGGATTCAGGATTTCTTCTTCGGTACTCAACCAAAATGCACCAACGTCATTGTTCACCATAGGGCAGTATTCTACATATACTTTTTGGTTGATACCAAAGGTTTTTACCGCATTGATTAAATGTGCCGAAAGATGAACGAAATGCTCACGCTGCACTTCAATATCTGAGGATTTTGATATAAGAAGCGCAGACTCCTGAAGCTCTGGTACCAGCCGCATCCAATGGGTATGTGCTGGCTCGTTTTTTAATAGTTTCATATTCACTTTTTGAAGATTTTCCAGCAAGTTTTTAGCACCTTTTATCGGTTTTTTTGAATTGTCGTTAACCAACGCATTCTTAATGGTAATATAATTGTCAAAAACTGCTTTTAACTGGTTTTGAAACGTTGCGGGAACTTTTAACCTCTCAATTTTTGACAAGTGATTGGTGACATCCATTTCTGAATGCGCGCCGTGATCATGATTTTCGATCTCCCCTTCAGGATTCATCATGCTTTTTTTACCTTGAAGCTGCGCGGCGGCATCGACCGTAAACGTACCATTGACTACCACTTCTTCCCCAGCCGACAATCCGTTGACAATAGCAATCATTTCGCCGTTTTTTGCACCGAGGTCAACCTCCCGCATCTCAAAAATGGGTTGGTTTGGGTTTGTCTTTACATAAACCAACGATCTATTGCCCGTCCAAAGCACTGCCGAGGCCAGAATGCTTATTTGTGAATTATCAACCCCTTCGGAAATAGCTACCTGCGAAGTAACAAACATGCCCGGTTTAAAAATCCCTTCCTTGTTATCCAAAGTTGCGCGTACCGAAACGGTTCTGGATTGGGTGTTGAGACTCGGGTCTATAAACGCAATTGTTGCTTCAAATTCCCTGTTGGGGTATGCATTGGTTGTAAGCGTTATTTTCTGTCCTTCTTTTAACTGTGAAACCTGATTTTCATAAGCATCAAAGAGGGCCCATACCGTCCCGAGATTGCTGACCTTTACAATAGGTTGCCCTTGCTTTACAAAATCGCCTTCTACTGCCAATTTTTCTGAAACCGTGCCAGAGACTGTGGCGTAAATAGGGAAGTTCTCCCGTACTTTTCCGGAAGTTTCAATTTGTTCAATTTGGTTTTCTGAAAGCTTCCAAAGCTTTAATTTATTACGGACCGCTTTATACAATTCAGGTTGCGATTCTTTCATTGAAGCTGCGGTTAAAAGTTCCTGTTGGGCGGCAACCAGTGTCGGGGCGTAGATGGTAGCCAATAACTGTCCTTTTCGGACTTCCTCACCGGTAAAATTGACGTTCAGTTTTTCAATCCGTCCTTCAAAATAACTGGCTTGTACGGCATTGGCCTTTTCATTGGGCACTATCTTTCCTGAAAGCGACATGGTATTGCCGTCTTTTTCTGAAGTATTGCCCACAACAAGCGTTTGGATATCTGCCAGCGCCATTGCGTTTTTGGTCATTTTTATTTCGTTTGCTGCCAGCCCCTCGCCTCCTGAATCTGCAGGAATAAGATTCATCCCACAAATGGGGCAATCGCCAGGTTCGGGCTGCATAATTTGTGGGTGCATGGAACAGGTCTACATTTGTGGTTTTGCTTCGGTACTTTCAGAAATTTCTGTGGTATTTGAATTTCCTTCGTTTGAATTTCCGAAGAACACATAGCCTAGGATAAGCCCCAGGACTAAAATTGCGATGTAAATGATATATTTTTTCATGATATTTTTTTTATCCTGCAAGGTGTCATTGCAATCCCGATAGCTATCGGGAGAAGCAATCGCCTTGTAGGTATTAATTTTATTTAGCAGCTTTCAATCGTTTAATCATTGCTTTCATTTCTATAATTTCATTTTCTTGCGCCTTAATGATATCATCTGCCAATTTCCGCACCTCTGAATCTTTTATATCGGCTCTTTTACTGGTCAAGATTGCGATGGAGTGGTGCGGAATCATGGCTCGCATATACAAAACATCTCCAATAATGGGGGCTTGCGCCCGAACCAGACCAAGGGCACCGACAAAGAGAATGGCACTTCCCAGCAAAATTGCAATGTTCTTTTTCTTGTTTTGATACATTTTTCGCATAAAAAACCACATAATGACCGCCATACAGGCTATTCCCAAACAGGTCATATAAAACCGTGTAAGGCTAAAATAAACGTGGTCTATCTCATAGGTATTGAGATACATGGTGATGTACATAGCGATAAATGACGCGGAAAGCATCAAGATAAACTTGGTGTAAACGTTATTCTTAGAATTTTGATTTGTGTTCTTCATAATTTCAAATTTTAATGGCTAATTTTTAGTTTCAGATTTCATACTTCTTTTTAACAATTCGGTTTGGCCGATAAACCGCTGCGTTCATAATAAAGACTGGTAATCTGTCTTTTCAACTCCCGTACGCTCCAAGTTCCTTTGATACATTCAATTTCGTAGAAAGTGCGTTTTAAGGAATCGTCGATTTTTAACAGCATTTCTATGTGTGAATAGGAAAGTTTTGTGATAATTTTCTCAGCTGGAACCAACAGCTCACTCTTTAACTGTGGGGACGGTGTACCCACAATCTTATTTACCTGGGAAAGTGGTTTCAGTGTCCCCACTTTTTCATTTTCTTGCAAATTTTCAGTTAAAGTCTTGACCAGATCGGTTTTGAGTAAATATGATCTTAGGTGGGGATACATCAAATAAAAAGTTCTGTATCGAAATAACGACCTTCGATCAATTCCTTTTATCGTTTTTAACTTATCTGCAAGTGAATCCATTAATCGTTCCCCATACTTTGCCCTATCCTTTCCATTCTGCTCAAATTCCACAATATAATACCCTATCAACCAATTACGGATTGTGAGCATTTGGTTAACAGCGTTTACCGCCCGAGCCTGCAGATGGCTATGAGTCTGCTCAATGGAGATTAAAAGCTGTCTGAAATCTTTCATCGGTTTATAGTTTTAAAGTTGTGTTTAAGTCTTATCCCTATTATTTATCAATATAATATTCAATTATACTTTTTTGTTTGTAATAGTCACTAATAGCTTCAATTTTACTGAGCTGAAACTGAAGTTGCAACTCCTGGACATCCAAAACCTCCCTAAAATCGATAGTGCCAGTTTCATAATTCTTTAATAAAATTTCGTTGGCATCCCGCGCCTGTTTAAGGTTTTTATCTTGCGTATCGATACGGATTCGCGCCGCATTTCTATTTCTGATGGCCGTTTGTAATTCTGCCATCAACGTATTCTGAACAGTTTCTTTTTGAAAGTCTAATTCCTCATATCGCAATTTGTTCTGCCTAGAAACAGACTTATATTTCTTATTGAAAATGGGGATGGAAAGTGAAACCATTGGCATAAGCATATTGGGGTTTTCATTAAAGAGCATATACTCCACTCCTACTCCAAAATCTGGAGTGCTCTCCTTTTTGTTGAGTATATCGGCTTGGGAAACTACTTTATTAAGCGCTTCAAATTTTGCTATTTCGGGATGCAGCATAAGTTTACTAAAATTAACCTCAACTTCATTCTTGGGTAAGCTTAGCGTGTCGGCAATTGGAATTTCCTGTATCTCCTTCCGGTTCATTATCTTATTAAAAGTTATCTTTTCGGCTTCAAGATCTTGTTCCAACACCAGTTTTCTTTCAACCAGATCATTTTGCCGCATCTGCAATCGCAATACCGAAACTGCAGACGCCTGCCCCACTTCTACCGAGGTCAAAGCCATCCGTTCATAAACCTGTAACAGTTGAATGTTATCAGCCAACACCTGTTGCTGCTTGGCTATTTTATATAATCGGTAATAAGATTGCGAAAGAGCCATTGCGGTTTTCCTTTTAGCTATTTCAACCTCTATAAAATCGGCATCGGCCATTGCTGAAGCGTATTCTCCGCGGGCTCCTATAGTTCCAAACCACGGAAACATCTGCATTACTGAAATTTCTCCCTGCTGCATCATGGGCATTTCGTTTTTACCCAGCATATAGCCTCCCAAAAACTGGGTATCTGGCAGCGAATTGGTTTCTGCTATTTTTTCCATAGCGAGCTGGTGCTGTTTTTCCACCGCTTGAATGTTGGGACTATTCTGAATTGCAGTTTCAATATAATTTTCCAGGTGTTGACTTTGTACCGACAATCCACAAAATAGTAGCATAACAGAAAGTATTCCTGCAAAACCGAACTGCTGTTTTAGCCAGCCAATTATTGTATTTAAAGATAGATTCATTATTTCTAGTTTGCTTTGAGTGTTTTGAGTTGTCTTTTCAATTTTGCTTCCCTTCTCCAGCTAAATAGTACCGGGACGACAAAAAGTGTGATCAAGGCAATCAACATCCCGCCAAAACTGGGGATTGCCATCGGGATCATAATATCGCTTCCCCTTCCCGTGGAAGTCAAAATGGGTAACAGTGCAAGAATGGTAGTGGCCGTAGTCATCAAACACGGACGGATTCGCTTCCTACCCGCCTCTATTACTGAAGCACGGATTTCAGATACATTTTCAGGCTTGTTCCTGTCAAAGGTTTGGGTAAGGTAGGTTGCCATTACCACACCGTCATCGGTAGCAATTCCGAAGAGCGCTATAAACCCAACCCAAACTGCAACACTTAAGTTGATGGTGTGCATCTGGAAAAGTTCTCGTAGATTCACCCCAAAAAGGTTGAAGTTAAAAAACCAATCTTGGCCATAAAACCAAATCATTAAAAACCCTCCAGCAAAAGCCACTGCAATTCCGGTAAAGACCATTAGTGATGTTCCAATGGAACGGAACTGGAAATAAAGAATCAAAAAGATTACAGCCAAAGCCAAGGGAACAATTACCGAAAGGGTTTTCTCTGCCCGTAATTGGTTTTCATAAGTTCCCGTGAATTGATAGCTTATTCCTTTTGGGACAGCAAGTTCGCCTTTGTCAATTTTCTCCTGGAATAAAACCTGTGCATTTTCCACCACATCAACCTCGGCATATCCATCGAGTTTGTCAAATAAAACATAGCCCACCAAAAATGTGTCTTCACTCTTGATAACCTGGGGCCCTTGCTCATATTTAATTTCAACAAGTTCGCCCAAGGGTACGGAGTTTCCATTTTCTACGGGCACATAAATCTTTTTTAAATCTTCCGGCCCATCGCGCAGTTCACGAGGGTAGCGCACACGAACCCCGTAGCGCTCACGACCTTCTACCGTTTGCGTTAAGGGCATCCCGCCTACCGCCACTTGCAGAATTTGCTGCACCTCTTCTATTGTAATACCATATCGTGCAAGACGATCTCGCTTTATATCTATAAGCAAATACGGTTTCCCCACAATGCGATCGGCAAATACGGCTTCGGTCTTTACCCCTTCTGCCTGTTTCAAGATAGCTTCAAGCTCCAGCCCAAAATCTTCAATTTGCCTGAGATCTTGGCCTTTTACCTTTATCCCCATAGGTGCGCGCATTCCTGTTTGCAACATTACCAAACGGGTTTCAATGGGTTGGAGTTTTGGTGAGGAAGTTATTCCGGGAAGTTTGGTTACCCGTACTATCTCATTCCAAATATCATCGGGCGATTTAATTTCTGGGCGCCAGTTTCTGTAGAATTCGCCATCGTTATCGGGAATAAGGTCTTGGCTTTCTATTAAAAATGGATCTTCAACTTCCGAATCGGTATAGTTTCTATCTTCACCAACTTCACTGTTAGGGTTAATCACAAGATTTCCATTCTTAAGCACAAATAATCCATCTTCATTTACCTTAAACCGTTGGCGGTTTCCGTCTTTATTCAATGCGTATTCCGGCTTATACTGAATGATGTTTTCATACATTGAAAGCGGTGCTGGGTCAAGGGCAGATTCGGTGCGGCCGGCTTTCCCAACAACGGTTTCAATTTCGGGTATTCCCGCTACTGCCATATCCAATTGTTGCAAAACACGTTTGTTTTCGGCTACTCCAGCGTGAGGCAATGAGGTGGGCATCAAGAGGAAAGAACCTTCGTTTAAGGAAGGCATAAATTCCTTCCCTGTGTTCTGCCAAATCAAAACTCCGAGAATTACGATAAGTGTAGGTATGGAAAGAAACAATGCCTTGTTGCGAAGGGTCCATCCAAGAATAAAGGTGTAATATTTTTGAAAGAACCAAAAGAGCGCCAGCAGTCCAAAACAGATGAGACCTACGAACAAAAGATTCCAAAATATACTTTTATCCACCCCAAGCGGACGCCAAAACTCCGCCAATAAAAAGACAACGGCCAAAGCCGAAATAAATATGTTGATGGTATTGGCCTGTTTATCAGATAGCGCTAGTTTATCTGAAATCTTAGAAGCTATCTTTTCTTCTTTTAAAAGGCCAATAATTCCGAAACCAATTAAAATAAGCCCTAACCAATAGCCAAAAGTTATTGCCATAATTCCGAAGATGACCAAGAGTCCGTTCAATAGGTTTTTTGTAATTCTTCGAATACTTTTCCCTCGAAATAAAAAGGCAGCAAAAGGAGGGATAAGAAATAGTGCCACCACAAAAGCCGCAACCAACGCCATTGTTTTGGTAAACGCCAAGGGACGGAATAATTTCCCTTCGGCACCTATCATGGTAAACACGGGAATAAAGCTAATGATTGTAGTTAAAACCGCGGTAAGAATGGCGCCCGAAACTTCGGCACTCGCATTATAGACAACCGTATTTATAGGTTGAAATATGCCCGTTTCACCACTGCGTTCCCTTTCTTCATCCAGATGCCTGATTATATTCTCGGAAAGTATGACCCCAATATCCACCATGGTACCAATAGCAATGGCAATACCCGATAAGGCAACAATATTAGCATCTACGCTAAAGAGCTTCATCGCGATAAAAACCATTAAAACCGATACGGGCAACAGTCCCGAGATTAAAAGCGAAGCCCTAAGGTTAAAGACCATCACGATGATTACGAAGATGGTAATGAGTATTTCCAGGCTTAAGGCTTCATTTAAGGTGTCTAAGGTTTCCTGAATAAGTTGAGAGCGGTCATAAAAAGGTACGACGGTAAGTTGCGATGTTGTACCATCGGCAAGTTCCTTGGAGGGCAAACCGGCTTCCAGTTCGGCTATCTTTTCCTTTACATTATCGATAACTTCCATCGGGTTTGCACCGTGTCGAGCAGTGACTACGCCTCCGACAACCTCAGCTCCTTCCTTGTCTAAAATCCCCCGTCGTGGAGCCGGACCCAGACTTACATTAGCGATATCCTTAATGCGTATTGCGGTATATTCTTCCGAAGTTACCACGGCGTCCTCAATGTCGGCTATGGATTTTACATACCCCAGCCCCCGCACCAAGTATTCGGCCTGATTGATTTCCATGGTTTGGGCTCCGATGTCTTTATTGCTTTCCTTAACCGCTTTGACGATTTCGGAGAGGCCGATGTTGTATTGCCGCATCAATTCGGGCTTTACGTCAATTTGATATTCTTGCACATACCCACCGATTGATGCTACTTCGGAAACCCCACTTGCCGAGGAAAGGGCATACTTTACGTAGTAATCCTGAATACTTCGCAGCTCGTGCAGATCCCATCCTCCCGTTACATTACCGTCTTTATCGCGACCTTCCAAGGTGTACCAATAAATTTGCCCCAATCCTGTGGCATCTGGGCCCAAAGAAGGATTTACATCCTCCGGCAACAAGCCAGCGGGCAGGGAATTTAATTTTTCCAAAATGCGACTTCGGCTCCAGTAGAATTCTATATCCTCTTCAAAAATGATATAGATGCTCGAGAATCCGAACATAGAAGAACTACGGATGGTCTTCACCCCAGGAATTCCCAATAAAGTTGTGGTAAGCGGATAGCTTATTTGGTCTTCTATATCCTGCGGGGAACGGCCTTCCCATTGGGTATAGACAATTTGTTGGTTTTCACCAATATCGGGGATGGCATCCACAGCTACCGGATTACGGGGCATTCCACTAACAATTGGGACATCGTTCCAGTTAAAAGGTGCATTGACCACGCCCACACCTATAAAAAGTGCGAGCAATAGGACCGCGATTAGCTTGTTCTCTATAAGAAATTTTATGCTTTTATTTAGCATGTGTATTGATTGTTAAACAGTTGATTGCTTAATGCTTGACCTAATTTATAAGTTTAATTCCCTCGTTTACCCCTTCCCTTAAGGGAACGAAGAAAATAAACTTCATTCCAAAAAAGAGTGCAACAAAATGATTATTAGATAAATACGTTTATCTAGAAAACACATTAAGCTTTCAAATTGAATAGTTATACATTGAAGATTTTCTGAAATATCAGAATGTTGGAAAACAACAAAATGAGCCCGGTATGGCAGGAACCATAGGGCTAATCTTTCCGATCCCTAACTATTGGGGTCGGAAACTGTTTAAAATCAAATTAAATACGTCTCGTGAAGTTTTTGTATATCACGTATCAGTAAGGGAGGTTTATAATCGCTAAAAGGAACGATGTTGGTATCAAGGTCCTCAAAAAGCTTAATATAGGTGTAGAAAAAAGTAGCAACAAAGGTCTGCTGCTCGAACGTTAGGTTATGAAATGTGGTTTTAACTTCATCCTGTCCTTCCAGCACGATTTGCTTATCCGTACAGCAGGAATCGTCCTGAACTTCATTATGGCAATCGTTTTCAGCGGGTTGGTGCTCCATCCCGCAAGTAGTTGCATTTTGGACTACCGAGAAATCAACCATCATATCTCCACAATAATGAACATCTACCGTAAACGACATGGTGGTAAATAACACCAAACTCGCCATACAGATAGCCATTGTTTTATGGAGAAAGGATTTCATAGTCTTACAAATTTATACGAAAATGGTATAAAGGACAAGGTTTTAGGGAATATTTAGTGGTTGTTGGTTTTAAAACACACCGCTAACCTCTATACGGTTAGTTACTTATTGTATATTAAAAGACGGTATTGCTATAAACTAAACTTATTCTGTAAGAACATCTCTTTCTTTAACCGCTCTTTTTTTACAGGTAAGGCAAAGCTCTGAAATACCTTTATCTTCCCAAGATTTTTCAACGGTTCCATTGTTGATTACATCTCTACCAACAATATGTTGACAGTCTTCAAAAATGTGGTATTTATTTCCCGCTTTGGTCCAGTACACATTATCATTGTCATAGTTTAGTTCTTTTATGGTACTGGTTTGCTCATTGATTTCCTTGGTATATTTTTCTACGGAAGGCGGGTTAAAGTCCACTCCCGATATACCGGCAACTAGCAGGGCAACTACGGCAACAGAACCTGCTATTCCTTTTGTTTTTCCATCAGCATCTTTATTCATAAATATTAGTATCACCAGCGGTAAAAAGGCCAAGACCCCCATAATAGCACCCAGCTGATTTTGAACAAAAAACTTAAATTTATCTTTTTCTGAAGCAGGATCTAAGCGATTCGCTTTTTTCCAAAGCATAGACCCCGTAATGGAAAGCGCTAAAATTCCGACAATAACTACTATTAACCATATAAGTGTTTCGTCATTGATTAATTTTAAAATGGCAAAAATCTGTGCACCAATGGCAATGACCCACGCCAAAAAAGCAAAAAGGCGTAATTGTTTTGCTTTTCCCTTTGCTTCTGCACTCGCTTCAAATACTTTTTGATCTGACATACCTCTATCCTTATTTTTTATTAAATTCTAAATCGGTCTCGGCTATAAAAACCATTTCAGTTTAGACCTTCTACAGTCTGCAAATATAGTATTTTAACTCATGGGAAGCGGTAGATTCTAAAAATGACACTTAGCGCTTATTGGTTGCTAATTGTTTATTGTCTATGCTACCATAATGCTACTATTCCCTACTTCATCCCTAGTATTCAATATTTGATAATCGTGGTCTTCTAAAGTCAAGATTACTGCCTAGAAAAATATAAAATAAGAGTTAAAACTAGTTAACACGGCTAAATCAGATTCTTAAACACAAAAAGAACGTAGTAAAACAAGCCTGTACCTGTAATAGTGCGATAACCGCTTCAGAAAAACAACCAATTTAGACGTGTTTTTTCATTAGTTTACTGTTCACGAATATTTATTTAACAACATATTTGTTTAATTAAATTTTAATTTCATTAAACACTTTGTACCTTTCCAAAAAAATTCGCCAACGTCTATATATTTCAACCTCTAACATATACGTCAAAACCTATATAATCTAAGATCTATGTTTGGAATGTTTAAAAAGAAATCGAAAAAAGAAAAATTACAGGCACAGTATAAAAAATTGCTTCAAGAGGCTCACAAGCTAGCTACCACCAATAGAAAAATGAGCGATCAAAAAACCTTTGAAGCTTCTGAAGTCTTAAACCAACTTGAAAAACTGGATCAAACGGATACAAAATTATGATTGAACAAACCTTGACCGAAAGACAATTAGACCGGATTATTGAAATGGCGTGGGAAGACCGGACCCCTTTTGAAGCTATTGATTTTCAGTTTGGTTTTCCTGAAAAAGAGGTCATAAAGATTATGCGACGCAATTTAAAGGAAAGCAGTTTTAAACTATGGCGAAAACGTGTAAACAGTGGTGTAAGTAAGAAGCACCTTAAAAAACGTAGTCCTGAAATTGGACGCTTTAAATGTTCTCGACAAAAAGCTATATCAGGCAATAAAATTAGCAAAAGGTAAGTAGAAAAATGCATTTAAAAAAAAAGATATAGACAATTTAGATCGGGTTACCAGATTAAAGTTAATTAACTCGATAACGGGTATAAAGCCTGCAAACTTGATAGGAACAGCAGGAAGCGAAGGCACAACAAACCTTGCAATTTTTAGCAGTGTTGTCCATTTAGGGAGCGACCCCGCCCTGATCAGCTTTATCTCGCGCCCTACCACCGCTGATGTAGGCCATACCTATGCCAATATTATTGAATCCGGGGTTTATACTATTAACCATATACATCCGGAGTTTATAAAAAATGCCCATTACACATCTGCAAAGTTTAAAAAGGATATCTCTGAGTTTGAACGGTGTGGCTTTACCGCCGAATATCTTTACGATTTTAAGGCACCTTTCGTAAAAGAAAGCAATTTTAAAATAGGTCTGCGATTTCGAGAGAAAATTGATATAACCATTAACAATACAATCTTAATTATAGGAGAAGTCATGGAGTTAATACTTCCTGAAACAAATACAATTGAAGACTATATTGACTTAGAACAAACCAAGGGCGTAGGAATTTCCGGTTTAAACGTGTATTACTCCTTGAGCAAATTAGAGCAGCATCCGTACGTTAGGTTAAATGAAGTGTCAACCCACTACCCGAAATAACGACTTTTTAAAATTATCTTCATTCAAAGTTTTGTGGTAATTCTGCAAAAAATCTACCAATAATTGTGATATTTGAATAGTTTTCTAATTCCAAAGAGATAATTACAGACTTACTCTTTGCTAATCCTACCATTTATGAGCAATTATCACATAAAAAATCTAGAAGAATATTTTCAAGTTTACCGAAAATCCGTTCGCGACCCCGAAGGTTTTTGGGAAGAAATTGCGGAAGAAAACTTTATCTGGCGAAAACGATGGACCGACGTTCTGGATTACGACTTTTCAAAATCTGAATTCGCTTGGTTTAAAAACGCCAAGCTTAACATTACCGAAAACTGCATTGATCGTCATTTATATACCCATGCAGATAAAACAGCAATTATTTTTGAGCCTAACGATCCCTCAGAAATGGCCGAGCACATCAGCTATCGCCAGCTCCACGATCGGGTTTGTAGGTTTGCAAATGTATTACAGAACCACGGCATACAAAAAGGAGATCGCGTGTGTATCTATTTGCCCATGATACCCGAACTGGCCATTGCACTATTGGCATGTGCCCGCATTGGAGCTATACATTCGGTGGTTTTTGCTGGGTTCTCGGCTTCGGCATTAGCCATGCGTATCAATGATTCTGACTGTAAGATGGTTCTTACCAGCGATGGCTCATATAGAGGAAAGAAAACGATAGATTTAAAAGGTATTGTTGACGAAGCATTGGAAAGCTGTGAAAGTGTGAATACAGTGTTGGTCGCCAAACGTATAAACTCTGAAATTGCGATGAAGGAAAATCGCGACAAATGGCTACAGCCGCTTTTAGATGCCGCCAGCAATGAATGCGAACCTGAGGTTATGGACGCCGAAGATCCGTTGTTTATTTTGTACACCTCTGGTTCTACGGGTAAACCCAAGGGCATGGTACATACCATTGCAGGCTACATGGTTTTTACTGCTCATACGTTTAAAAATGTTTTTCAATATCGCGAAAACGACGTGTTTTGGTGTACTGCAGATATTGGTTGGGTTACAGGCCATAGCTATATTGTTTATGGACCATTAATCAATGGCGCTACCACGGTTCTATTTGAAGGGGTGCCTTCCTACCCAGATTTTGGACGATTCTGGGATGTGGTAGATAAACATAAAGTTAATCAGTTTTATACAGCACCTACGGCCATTCGCGCTTTGGCAAAAGAACAGGTAGATTTTTCAGATATTCACGATCTTTCTTCTCTTAAAGTGTTGGGCAGTGTTGGCGAACCTATAAATGAAGAGGCATGGCACTGGTATAATGACAATGTAGGAAAGAAAAAATGCCCTATTGTAGATACTTGGTGGCAAACGGAAACTGGCGGAATCTTAATTTCTCCTATTCCCTACTCCACCCCAACCATACCTACTTATGCTACCCTGCCATTACCGGGAATCCAACCCGCATTAATGGACGAAGACGGCAATGAGTTAAAAGGAAATTCGGTAAATGGAAGGCTCTGTATTAAATATCCATGGCCCGGAATGGCACGAACCATTTGGAACAATCATCAACGTTATAAAGAGACTTATTTTTCAGCCTATAAAAACTACTATTTCTCTGGTGATGGTGCTTTACGAGACAGCACAGGCTACTACCGCATTACAGGGCGGGTTGATGATGTAATTATTGTTTCAGGGCACAACCTTGGCACCGCTCCCATTGAAGATGCCGTAAATGAGCATCCGGCTGTGGCTGAGAGCGCCATTGTTGGGTTTCCGCATAATGTTAAAGGAAATGCGCTTTACGGTTATATTACCCTAAAGGAAACGGGAGAGAGTCGTTTGCACGATAATCTACGGAAGGAAATCAACCAGATTATCACAGAACATATTGGGCCAATCGCCAAGCTCGATAAAATTCAATTTACCACTGGCTTGCCTAAAACCCGAAGCGGAAAGATAATGCGTAGAATACTACGGAAAATTGCTGAAAAAGACACCAGCAATTTAGGAGATATATCTA
Source organism: Aequorivita marina (assembly GCF_031631895.2). Taxonomy (NCBI): domain Bacteria; kingdom Pseudomonadati; phylum Bacteroidota; class Flavobacteriia; order Flavobacteriales; family Flavobacteriaceae; genus Aequorivita; species Aequorivita marina. The sequence goes on along the minus strand of NZ_JAVMBW020000016.1, from coordinate 73,971 downwards.
CACTTCTCAACCCCGAAATTGTGCAAGAAATAATGGACGAATCCCTTTAAAACAATTTTAAATAATCCCAAAAAAACTAGTTCTTCAGTTAAAAGTAGAAGCAACACATCTTTAAAAAACCTATGAAGTATTTATCATTCTTAATTTTCCTTGTGATTTTTAACTCCTGTAAACAAGAAAACAAACAACTAACTGCTCAGGAAATTGTAAACAAAGCTATTGATACTGCTGGCGGCGCTAAATATGAAAATGCCACGATCCATTTCAGCTTTCGCGGAACAAAATACAGCAGCAAGCGGAAAAATGGTCAATATGAGCTTACCCGAAGCAGTACAGACTCTTTAGGCCAGCTTAAAGACGTGTTGAGTAATACTGGTTTTCAGCGATTTCGAAATGAAACCAAAGTTGAATTACCAGACTCAATGGTTACAAAATATGCCAATTCAATAAACTCAGTTCATTATTTTGTTCAGCTACCTTATGGCTTAAATGCAGGTGCCGTAAATAAGGAATTGGTAGGGGAAACAGAAATAAATAACACTCCTTATTACCAAATAAAGATCACATTTAAGCAAGAAGGTGGCGGTACAGACCACGAAGATGTTTATATGTATTGGATAAACCAAAACAGTTTCACGATAGATTATTTTGCCTATAAGTTTTTCACAGGCAAGGGCGGAATTCGTTTTCGAGAAGCATATAACCCCAGAACCATCGAAGATTTACGGTTTGTAGATTACAAAAACTACAAGGTAGAACCTTGGAAGAATGTAGATTTAAAAACCTTGGGCAATTTGTTTAGCGAAGATAAACTGGAGTTGTTATCAGATATTAAAACTGAAGATATCACGGTTAACCCAAGTGCAGCAAATTAAAATTTCCATACTATTTCCATAGTATCTCTTTATAAGCACGCAGCTTAAAAAATGGACCGCGTAAAACCCCAATCTAAAACGGAATGTGACACCAATAGGCTAAACGACATCTCTAAAAACCCTCTAGCTACTGAAAATCAGACGCATATATAAGGTGTTTCGCTAAATAATTCGTTTATAGTCTTAATATTTGCTATATTTACGGTTACTTCACAAAATTATCCTCACACAGTTTTATATCCCCGCAATTAGAAACCTCTTTCTTATTGCAGTGATTTCTCATTGTACTAATTAAGGGGTTTCGCTATGCTTTAACCCAAACTAGCTTCACTGAACTCACCCTGAGCTTCACAATCATTTGATCCGCTATAATCATGCACTACTTGCTCTTACCAAATCAAACCTGACCTTATTAACTTCGTAAAATCAGTAAGGCAACAGCTCAATAGATCTTATTACCTTAGCAAAATTGGTATAGAAACAGCTCGATAGACCTTATCAGCTTATTTTCACTTCTAGGTTTCGTGAGAAAGAAGGTAATAAGGTTTATGTTATGGTTCGTTTATAGTTACTAAGGTAATAAGGTTTTTACTATCAGCTGTTATGTGGCTTGGCGCTTTTAAGATGACCCCAAAACTATTAAAACATTTCCTTTTGCTTCACCGCAACCTAAAAAGCTATAAGACAGTTTCCTTCTTCTTCACCTTAGTTTAATAGCTACAAAACGCTTTCTTTCCGATTACTTTATGAAAGTAAAAATGGCAAAACTAGCTTCCTGTAAGTCTCGCTAAATTGGAGCATATAGTTTTTGCCTTATGTTAAATGAAAATGAAGCGACTTCCAACAAATCAAACCTGACCTTATTAGCTTCGTAAAATCAGTAAGGCAGCAGTTCAACAGACCTTATTACCTTAGTAAGATTAGCACAGTAACAGCTCGATAGACCTTATTACCTTAGTAAAATTAGCAAGGCAGCAGCTCAATTTACCTTATTAGCTTATTTTCACCTAAAGGTTTCGTGAAAAAGAAGGTAATAAGGTTTATGTTGTGGCGCTCTTAAAGTTACTGAGGTAATAAGGTTTTAACTATCAGCTGTTATGTGGCTTGACTCTTTTAAGATAAACCCCTAAACTATTAAAACGTTTCCTTTTGCTTCACTTTAACCTAAAAAGCTATAAGACAGTTTCCTTCTTTTTCACCTTAGTTTAATAGCTACAAAACGCTTTCTTTCCGATTACTTTATGAAAGTAAAAATGGCAAAACTAGCTTCCTGTAAGTCTCGCTAAATTGGAGCATATAGTTTTTGCCTTATGTTAAATGAAAATGAAGCGACTTCAACCAAATCAAACCTGACCTTATTAGCTTCCTAAAATCAGTAAGGCAGCAGCTCGATAGTCCTTATTACCTTAGTAAAATTGGTATAGAAACAGCTCGATAGACCTTATTAGCTTATTTTCATTTAAAGGTTTGCTTAGCAGGAAGGTAATAAGATTTATGTTGTGGCGCTCTTAAAGTTACTGAGGTAATAAGGTTTTAACTATCAGCTGTTATATAGCTTGGCGCTTTTAAGATGACCCCAAAACTATTAAAACATTTCCTTTTGCTTCACTTTAACCCAAAAAGCTATAAGACAGTTTCCTTCTTCTTCACCTTAGTTTAATAGCTACAAAACGCTTTCTTTCCGATTACTTTATGAAAGTAAAAATGGCAAAACTAGCTTCCTCTAAGTCTCGCTAAATTGGAGCATATAGTTTTTGCCTTATGTTAAATGAAAATGAAGCGACTTCAACCAGATAAAACTTGACCTTATTAGCTTCGTAAAATTAGCACAGTAACAGCTCGATAGACCTTATTAGCTTATTAGCTTATTTTCACTTCTAGGTTTGCTGAAAAGGAAGATAATAAGGTTTATGTTGTAGGGCGTGTATTGTTACTAAGGTAATAAGGTTATCTTGGTGCATTTTGGTAAGAATGGGGGTAAAACAACCAACATCTACATTTTATCACTTATCCCGAAGCCCAGGACTAAAGTATGAGATGAAAGTTTCGGCAATAATTCTATTAGAGTTTGAGCAACATTGTCAAAATCTAGTCAAAAGACACAACGGCTCAATCAACATTAATTTATACACAAACACCTTCGTATTAACTCAGAAGAGTTCTGTATCTTTGCGCTTTTAAAATTGAAACCATGTACACCAACGCCTTACAAGCTATTTCACCTATAGACGGACGATACGCATCTAAAACTTCCAGCCTTACGCCTTATTTTTCTGAAGAGGCCCTTATTCGGTACCGCGTAAAGGTAGAGGTTGAATATTTTATCGCTTTGGTTGAACTTGGTCTTCCGCAGTTATCCGACTTTGATAAAAGCCTATTTTCAGACCTGCGAAACTTATATTTAAACTTTTCTGTTCAAGATGCCATAAAGGTTAAAGAGACCGAAAAGGTTACCAACCACGATGTAAAAGCGGTTGAATATTTTATAAAGGAAAAATTTGACACTTTAAAGCTACAGAAATACAAAGAGTTTATCCATTTTGGGCTAACTTCTCAAGACATAAATAATACAGCCGTTCCGCTTTCTTTAAAAGATGCAGTCAATAATGTATATGTGCCGCTTTTAATGGAGGTTAAGGATAAGCTAAAAGAACTTTCCAATGATTGGGCCGATGTACCAATGCTCGCCAGGACACACGGACAACCGGCATCTCCCACCCGATTAGGTAAGGAAATAGCTGTTTTTGTGACCCGAATTGAAGAACAGTTCGATTTGATGAACGACATTAAAAGTGCTGCCAAATTTGGTGGCGCAACAGGAAACTTTAACGCACATAAGGTAGCCTATCCAGAAATAGATTGGAAGGCCTTCGGAAAGCGTTTTGTTGAAGGTACTCTTGGTCTGCACCACTCTTTTCCTACTACACAAATTGAGCATTACGACCATATGGCGGCTCTTTTTGATGCTCTAAAACGAATCAACACCATCCTGATAGACCTAGACCGAGATATTTGGACCTATGTTTCTATGGATTACTTTAAACAAAAAATCAAGAAGGGAGAGGTTGGTTCCAGTGCGATGCCCCATAAAGTAAACCCTATTGATTTTGAAAATAGCGAAGGAAATTTAGGAATGGCAAATGCAATTTTCGAACATCTTTCAGCTAAACTTCCCATAAGCCGTTTACAGCGAGACCTTACAGACAGTACTGTTTTAAGGAATATCGGTGTACCAGTAGGGCATACCGTAATAGCTATGCATTCCACACTTAAAGGTTTGGGGAAACTCTTGTTAAACGAACCAAAATTTGCCGAAGACCTTGAGAATAACTGGGCGGTGGTAGCTGAGGCAATCCAGACCATTCTACGTCGTGAAGGCTATCCAAATCCGTATGAAGCTTTAAAAGGATTAACCCGTACCAACGAAAAAATAAACCAAGCCTCCATGGCCGATTTTATTGAAACCTTGGATGTTTCTGAACCTGTAAAACAGGAAATGCGAAATATTACACCCGGAAACTATACCGGCATTTAACCAGCGGATACACTAGGGCGAAAAAAACTGCGGCAAATTCAATGTTGTTTTAAAGGTGTAATCTAAACATCGAAAATAATTTATTCGTGCATTCGTAACAACACCAACAAAAAAAGCCCCATCCAAATGGATGAAGCCTTTTCCTTCTATTAACCAACTAAATTAATCTTTAAATAGATCTCCAATACCACTCAATTTTGATAGGTCTAAATCGCCGCGTTCTGCAGACTCCATGAGTTTTATCATTTGGTCTGGTCGCATATTTTCACCCAACAATCTAAAAACGGCAAAACCTTTCGAATTGTCGCTAGCAAAAACAATTACCTCGTTTATTGCATCTTCTTCGCCAAGATATTTTAAGCTCGCATTCCAATCCTTGGTTTTTATACGGGTTAAATCTTTATATTGGTCTTGATCTAAAATATCACGTAGGGCATCTCTTTCCTTTTTAAAATCAGCGGTATTTTCATCCTTAATTGGATAAGCAACCACATTTACCTTTTTAATGGTTTCTAAAATATCCTTTTCCTCTTGAGTAAAATTACTGCCATCGCCTCCCAATAAACTAGTAGCTATATCTACTTTAAGAAACTTATCATCATCTTGTTTTTCAACAAGGTATTTTTGCAAAGACTTGTCATTGCATGAAGTTAGCGCTACTGCCGCCAATAAAGCTGTTATAAAATATCTTGCACGTACCATACTATTGTTTTTTCTTTTTATCAATATCCTTCAGTTGGTCGGTACCTGGCACTTTAAGCTCCTCGGTTAATTTCGAAATTTGTTTTAGATCTATATTACCGGTAATGCTCATAATAATTGTGGTTTGTTTCCCATCAACCATTCCGTCCAAATGCATAAGCAGTTCGCTAACATAGTTTTCATTCTTCCCCTCCTTACTGTAAAACTTAATGTTTTTACCATCGTCTTTAACGCGCATCAATTCTCCCAGCGCATTCGAACCCGAAATATACTTGGCTACTGCAGCGTCCATTTTTTGTCCTACGGAAGTGTTATCAGTAGTATAGATTTTAATATTATCCAGGTCATTTACCATTTTCAAGTATGCCTGTGCCTCGGGATCTGATGAGTTAAGGTCCATTTTGCTCAAAAGTTTGAACATATTTTTAGTAACCACTACTGAGGAAACATCTTTTTCATCTTCAAATGAATCGAAGGTGTTTTGAGCCCATGAAACCATGGGGGCCACTATCAGTGCTAGTATTAAAGCTATTTTTTTCATTGTTTTATTTTTAGTAATTATTGTTCGTTATTAATTATTGATTTATCACAATTGTAACCGTGCACGGTTTAATTGAAAAGAGTATTTATTCGTTTTTAAGTAAGGCATAGCTAAACAATTATGCGTTAGGTTCTTTCTTACCCTATTTATTTACTAAAGAATTTATTCAAAAACTTTGTTCTTATTTATTTTAAACTGTTCCACAAAAGTGAGCTGTTCCGTACCTTTATTTAAGTTTTCTGAAAGGAAAAGCATGGCTCTCTTACTTTTTTCAAACGCAGCCAAAGCTTCTTTTTCCTCTTGGGAGTATTGCGGCTGCGCAAAATAAAACCCTGCCACTCCCAAACTAATTACAAGCATGGCAGCAACGGAATACCACCAAGTTTTGTTTGGTTTAGATTTATTATCTGGAAGCCGAATTTCATGCTCATAGCGCTCCGTTCTTGCAGCTTTTAAACCTATGAATATGGGCTTATATTGAATTAGATGGTCTGCAACCTTTTCAGTATTAAAATAATCCTGCAACAGCTTTTCTTCTGAAAGGCTCGTTGTCCCTTCAAAATAGGCATCCAGCAATTTTTCTATCTTAATTAATTCCATAATTATATTTCTTAATCATCGCATTCCTGACGGCTTTTCTAGCTCGGGAAAGTGATACTCTAACCGCGGTTTCGTTACTATCTAACATTTTTGCTATTTCGGCAAACTCAAATTGTTCTACATCTCTTAATTGAAGCACAATTTTTTGTTGTTCCGGCAAGGTTTCTATAATCTTAAAAACTAATTCAACTCCGTCATTCGCTTCAATCTTTTTTTCAATGTTTTCTGAAGTTCGGTAATTGCTATGTATAATTTTTAAGTTTGACGCCTGCTTAGACTTTAATCTATCCAAACAATAATTTTTTGTCATTGTCATGGCATAGGCTTCTGGGCTTTTATAATTTGTTATTTTCTCCCTTCCTTTCCACAATTTCAAAAACACTTCCTGCACAGCATCATCAGCCTCATCTTTGGAAACCAAAATCCTTTTCGCCAAACGATAAAGTTTGTCTTTAATAGGCAAAACTAAATTTGTAAACTCGGTTTTGTTCATTTGGTTAAGTTATTCTTTTGGCTTCTACTATAAAGACGAGACGTTTTGCTTTTTGTTACATGGGTTATTAATAATCTTTATCATTAGTGTCCGACAAAGATGTACGACCGCTTCGCTAAATAACTAACGACATACGACTAGAATTGTAAAGGCTTGATAATTAGGTTAATTTCGTTATACATATTTTTAAAACGTTTATCCTTTATTGGAATCTCAATAGCAAGGCGTTATATTTTAATGATATTCTAAAAGCTTACTATTGTTGAAACAAGTGGTTTTTTAATTATTTTAATCGGACACTACTAAATCTTTATGAATATCCGCGATCAGTAATATGGTGGGTTCAAATTATGTGTTAATTATTGCGTCTGCAAGCGAACCTTTTTAGATATTGAAAAAATATTGAAAATAATTATGTTCTGATCGGGCAGCGTACCATAAGAAAAGGCAACGCCCTGTCAAAAACCCTAACAGCTTATCTGCACTTAACCGGTCTAAGGCTAGCCCTGAAAGGGCGACATGTATTACGCCCTTTCAGGGCTTTGTGTGTCACAGGTTTGCCCCACCGGGCCTTGCCCGATGTTACGATGTTTTCGCCCTTTCAGGGCTGGTTTAATAATATCCTTTTAATCTAGGTTAAATATTATGATGCATTACGGACATTCGATAATCTTTAACTTTATTGTTTCTGGTACGGCTTCACCCGACCTAAAAAACTCTATTGCTTCACCGCAACCTAAAATGCTTTAAGTCTCGGCTAAATAGAAGCCTATAGTTTCTGCCTTATGTTTAATGAAAATGAAGCGACTTCCACCAAGTCAAACCTGACCTTATTAGCTTAGTAAAATCGGTAAAGCAACCGCTCCATTTACCTTATTAGCTTATTTTCACATCTAGGTTTCGTGAGAAGGAAGGTAATAAGGTTTATGTTGTGGCGCACTTAAAATTACTGAGGTAATACGGTTTTTAGTATCATCTATTATGTAGCTTGGCGCTTTTAAGATGATCCCAAAACTATAAAACACTTCCTTTTGCTTCATCTTAACTTAAAAGTTTTATGACATTTTCCTTCCTCCTACCCTTTGAAGATAAAAAACAGCGAAATCCTGCACCCATTAAGTCTCGGCTAAATTGGAGCATATAGTTTTTGCCTTATGGTTAATGAAAATGAAGCGACTTCCACCAAGTCAAACCTGACCTTATTAGCTTCGTAAAATCGGTAAAGCAACCGCTCCATTTACCTTATTACCTTAGTAAGATTAGCATAGTAATAGCTCGACAGACCTTATTACCTTAGTCAAATCAGTACGGTAGCGGCTCAATTTACCTTATCATCTTTTTTTCACTTAAAAGTTTGCTGAGATAAAAGGTAATAAGGTTTATGTTACGGTTCGTTTATAGTTACTAAGGTAATAAGGTTTTAATTCTTATCTGTTATGTGGCTTGGCACTTTTAAGATGAACCCAAACTTTTAAAACACTTCCTTTTGCTTCACCTTAGCTTAATAGCTTCAAAACATTTTCTTTCCTCCTACCTTTTAAAGATAAAAAAAACAGCGGAGATCAACATCCTTTAATATCGTCTGGATAGTTTCTACCTTTAACCTATTAGTTTCCTTTTAAAAACCTATTTTAATCCTTCGGAATTAGTTTCGACTAAAAAATTATATTTTTACAATCGCAATATTATCCATAATTTACTTCTTTAATTCAATTCTTCAGTAAAACCACGCTATGAAAAAACGAATTTTGATTCCCTTTTTAGCCATTTCATTATTATTTGTCTCTTGTTTTGAAGATCTGGACGATAATCTTAATCAGGCATCCACACTTGATATTCAGAATTTTATATATCGCGGTCTTAATTATTATTACCTCTATAAAGCCGATAAGCCAGAACTGGCCAACGATGCGTTTGCTAACCAGGGTGCGCTAGACGATTTCCTTGGCAGTTACGAGTCGCCAGAAGCCTTGTTTGAATACTTGAAATCACCACAAGATCGTTTTAGCAACCTCTTTAGTGATTTTAGAGTAATTGAAGACGCGCTTAGCGGAATAAGCCTAAGTAACGGCATGGAATATGGCTTGGTGTATTACCCCAATGGCAGCAATAATGTTTTTGGCTACGTACGTTATGTTTTGCCAAATACCGATGCCGAAACAAAGGGTCTAAAGAGAGGCGATCTTTTTACTCATGTCAACGGAACACAGCTCACCGCCAACAACTATCAGGACTTACTAGCACCCGATAGCTACTCCGTTGAACTCGCCACCTTCAACGGAACCAGTTTTGAGCTAACTGGAGAAGATTTTTTACTCAATAAAACTCAATACACCGAAAATCCAGTTTATAAAACACAGACCTTTGATGTAAATGGCGAAAAAATTGGCTACGTAGTTTACAATAGTTTTACGAAAAACTTTGACACCGAGCTCAACGACGCCTTTGCGCAGCTTAAAGCCGAAGGAATCACCAATTTAGTTTTAGACCTTAGGTATAATGGAGGCGGTTCTGTTGAAACGGCAACAGACTTGGCCAGTATGATTACCGGGCAATTTACCGGACAGGTTTTTTATAAGGAATTTTGGAATGAAGACCGCCAGGCTGCCAATGCCCAAAACGGTCTTTTTGATGACGCCATAAGCAACGGAACAGCTATAAACAGCCTTAACCTCAGCAGTGTTTATATAATTACTACTGGCCGCACCGCATCTGCCAGTGAGTTGGTGATTAACGGGCTTAATCCATACATAAACACCGTACAAGTTGGCGATACGACTACAGGAAAATTCCAGGCCTCGTTTTTACTCTATGACGCTCCCGCACCTCAATTTAGTAAAACGAATGCAAATCCATCTCATAACTATGTGATGCTTCCCTTGGTTTTTAAGACTTCGAACGTTGAAGACAACACCGATTTTGTTGATGGACTTTTTCCACAAATTCAGCTAAAGGAAAATTACTTTAACCTGGGGCAATTAGGGGATGAAAACGAACCTTTGCTCGCCGCAGCAATTTCTGAAATTGCCGGAAGGCCTCTGCCAGTAAAGAAAGAATTTAGAGCATTAAATCAACTTAGCGACAGCAAGGCAGGTTCCCCAATTGAAGGAAAAATGATTGCAAACTAAGGCTATTCATCGCTCGCAAACAAATTCACCCATGATAGGGCTAAAGCTCAGTTTCAGTGATAAGCTTTCCACGGGCTAAAAACCTACCGCAATATTTTAAGATAATCGTGTCCGACTAAGACATAAGACGTAAGACTTGCTTTTTAATAGATTGAAAACTAGATAAAATTAATTAAACATACTTTTTAATCGATAAATTTTGATACTAAGTATAATAGCATGCTGTCATTAAATAAAAATATTCTAATTGCCTATAATCTTTGACCCAACAAATTTTCTCACTCTTTTAATCGGACACTAATGATTTTTAAGACAGAATTTTGATGGGGTTTTTATCCTCGTCTATGGCTACAAACGTAAATTCGCCTTTAATCGCTTTTTCTCGGCTATAGGAATACATTTCCTCAATATAGATTTCAACCTTTACTTTTAAACTGGTACGGCCCAAATACGATACCTTTCCCACCAGCTCAACAATAGTTCCGGCCGGAATGGGTCTAGTAAAATCTATTTTATCTGAAGACACCGTTACCATGCGCTGGCGGCTAAAACGCGTGGCAGTAATAAAAGCCACTTCGTCCATGAGTTGCATCGCGGCACCTCCAAATAGTGTATCGTAGTGGTTGGTGGTATTTGGAAAAACGGCTTTAAATATTCTGGTTTCACTTTTTGAAATTCGCTCTTCTACATTCATAATATTGTGTTCTTTTAGGGTTCTGTTTAAATTGAAAAAATCCTTTTGTTTATGATTCAAAAGGATTTTTTTCATGTTTAATATTATAGCGGTTTGTTATTCATTAAAGTATATTCCTCCGGGGATAATTCCAGTTTGGAAGTCTTGAATTTCTTGGTTTGTAGAAAGATCAAAAATCTTTAAAGAACCTTTACTTGCATAATCGCCTGCATCGGTAGCATACAACTTCCCATCCTTGGCTCTCAGACTATAGAAAAGACCATCCGCTATATCGGTGCCAGGTAAGGTGATTGAAGCTGTGTTTGTTTTATAAACTTTTCCGTCCAAACTGTAGAAAAGATTATTTCCGTCTGCGGTTAAATTTGCAGGATGCTCCGTAGTTCCAAAGTCAAAAGTTTCAGTTACAGTGGCAGTTGCAAGGTCTATTTTAACCAGTGATCCAGCGGTTTCAGTTCCAGCATAACTAGGATTTCCTCCACAAAGCACATACAAATCATTCCCTAAAACCACCATAGAGTTTGGCACATCGCCAACGTTAATGGTAGTTTCTAAAGCGCCTCCCGAAATTACAGATACTACGTTATTTTGACCATAACCTCCTTGATGGGCAACATACACCTTATTGTCATGAGCCACCAACTTTTCAGGACCAAATGCCACTGGAATGGTTGCTGAAACCGAATTGCTTCTTAAGTCCAGAACTGCAACAAAATCATCGGTGTTATCACTCGGATCTCCCCAATTGGTTACATAACCTTTATTGCCACTTGTTTCAACAAAATAACGCGGATTATCCATCTCTGTTTTAATTGAATCTACACTTTCAAAAGTATAACGATTGGCAATCATAATTTTATTTGAGTTGCTTACAACAATATAGGCATTGTCGTTTCCAAATCCCATAGACTGCACGATATTACCAAGGTCGTTTCCGTTTACATTTCTATAAATGTTTTGTGAAACAGTGCTATAATCGTTAGAAACATAAGTAATAGTACCACTTCCATTGTTAAAAGGCCCTTCATTGGTTATTAAAACACCTTTTTCATAATCAGCAGGCTCATAATCTGGTGATGGCGTATCATCATCACTGCTACAGGAAATAAAGAGCATCGTTGAAAGTGAGAGTAGCAATAGTTTTTTCATAGTTTTCATTTTAGTTATATATTAAAGTTTAAGAATATTTCAATATTTCGGGATGGCATAGGCCGGTAAGCTACGTTTTCATAATACGTGTTTAATGCATTTTTTAGCCTACCTCCAAAAGTAATACCAGGTATAGACGGCAAAGTGTATTCCACGCCTAGATTAAAAATCGTGTACGCATCAACACTATCACTGTTATCGGTTGTTGTATATGCTTCGCCATTAAATAACCCCTGCGCACAAGCAGATAGGTTTTTATACGCATACTGCAGCTGTCCTCCGGCTTGGTGAAAAGGCACATAAATAAGTTGTTTTTCCTTTTCCAGGTCAACCGCCTTGGTGTAAGAATAATTGGCGTTGAGGCTTAATATATGCTGTCTATTGATTTTTATGGCGTAATCTAAATTAACCTCAACGCCATAGTTTTCTGTCTCGCTAATATTTACCGGTTTCCAAAGTCCGCCGTTTCCAGGAATCCATTTTATTAAGTTTTTAGAGGCAATATAATAGGCTGCAATATCTGCCTTAAATTGTCCCAAGAAAAATTCCTGTCCGAGTTCTACTTGATATGAAGTCTCCGGAATTAAATCGAGATTACCACCAGCGTACCAATACAAATCGTTAAAAGTTGGCACTCTATAATTTTTGGAACCATTTAACCGAAGTGCATATCTTTCTGAAACCTTCCATTTTGCATCTGCCGAAAAGAGCAGTGGATTGTCAAAATCATTTAAAAACTCCCTTCTAAAATTGAGGCCATAGCTAAACTTATCAGAAATTTTATGATTAAGTAAAACCACAGCAGCTAATGTTTTACGGTTGTTATCACCTACATTATCTCCTTTTGCATGAATATAACTGTAGGATAACTTTCCATTTAAGCGTAGTTTTTTTAAAAGGAAAACCTCCGTTGAAAAGGCTCCAATAAACGTGTTTGCCTTTCCTTGGTCGTACCTGTGCTTTTCGCTATCTGGATAATATCTGTACGATTCATAAAGATGAGCAAAGCTTCCGGTGACTTTAAAAATTCCGAGTTTCTGTTTCAGTTTCCAAAGATTTCGGGTGTTGATATCTTTATATGCGTCTTTTCCCAAAGTATTCAAACTGCCTGAAAAATTTCGATCGTTATAAGAGTATGCAGCGTTCCAAGTAGCCACACCATTTTTCAGTTTTCTTGCTTCATTGATTTTTGCTGAAAACCTTAAAAATTCACCATGGGTATTCGTTTGGTTTTTCCCAACATAATCATAATCATTTTCAGAGCTTATAAAATCTACGCCAAGGTTTAAATAGTGTTTTGCAGAACTCTGAGTTGTACTCACATTTCCGGCAAGGCTTGTAAAACTTCCATAACGAAGCCCCAAAGAAGTGTTATTTGCTTTTTTAAACGAAAAATTATTGTTTAGGTGAATGCTTCCGCCCACGGCTCCACTTCCGTATTGCACACCGCCACCCCCGTTTCTTATTGAAATAACATCGTAGTTTAAAGGCGAAATCGTATTAAAATCGGTTTGTCCTGTAAAGTTTGAATTAATATTAATCCCGTTCCAAACCACCGCAGTTTGGGCCGCATTAGTACCTCTTAAAGAAGGCGAGGAAACCATTCCGAAGCCATTCTCCTTAAAATATATAGAAGAGTTATAGCGAAGTGTTTCGGTTAAGGAAGTTGCGTTTTTCTTTACAACCGAGTCTGTTAATTTCTCTAACTTAAACCCTTTTGAAAAATGAATGAGCTTAGCATCTGCCAAAACCACTTCAGGCAATTGCTGAATGCTGTCAAGTTGTGCAAAAGCAGCTGAGGTGCAAAGCAAAAACGCTATAAAAATATGAAGTTTAGTCTGTTTCATAATTCAACCTTTATCCCGAAAGTTTGATGGTTTATGTTATGAATCTGGCAGGTCTCCTGACTTGTCTTTTATGCTACCTTCCCATCCAAAAATTGGACAGTGGTTTTAAGAAGTATGCACACCCAAGCGCATTGGGCCGACTTACAGTTGCGGGAACAGCTTCGGATTTTAACCGAATTCCCTTTTAAGAGTGTTTTTAAAATGTAAAGCCACTCACCTAAATTCAGCGCAAAGATACTAGATTTTTTTTGAGGATACAGATTTCTACAACGAAGTTTTCCTGCCAACTTTCAAGTTTATAGTACGGTAAAATTCTTTGTAAACCACAGCAAAACTTGTCAAAGCAATCACTCAAAAGAGAGATTCGTATATTTTGTAAAAGTTTGTGATACCTTTGTACTCCCAATAAATCGGGACGGTAAAACAACCACAATATGAAGATTTTTTACAATAGAATTATTTTTTGTTTTTTTCTAACCATCCTAATGGTTTCATGTAAAGAGGAAACTAAAAACAACACGGAAACGGGTTCTGCTATACCAAATGAGTCAAGTATAAAATACGCAAAAAGCTTTGAAGTAAACAGTTTTGAAGGCTACAAGACCATTACCTTAACAAATCCGTGGCCGGGAACTGAAAAGACCTTTACGTATGCCTTGGTTGAAAAAAACGGCTCTCTTCAAAACCCCGAAAATTTTGATGCTGTGGTTCAGGTTCCTATAGAAAAAATGGTCGTTACCTCAACCACTCATATCCCTTCGTTAGAAATGTTGGGGGAAACGAACAGCTTAGTGGGTTTCCCAGACCTTAGTTTTATCTCTTCAGAAAAAACCCGAAAGCGAATTGCCAATGACGAAATTACCGAACTTGGTAAAAACGAAGATATCAATACTGAAATTTTAATAGATTTAGCCCCAGACGCAATAATTGGTTTTGCTATTGACGGCAATAACTCAACCTTTTCCACCATTCAGAAAACGGGCATTCCCGTGCTGTATAATTCTGATTGGACAGAAACCTCGCCATTGGGAAAAGCCGAATGGATCAAGTTTTTCGGACTTCTTTTTAAGAAAGAAAAACAGGCAGATAGCATTTTTAATACCATTGAAAAAAAATATTTAGAGGTTAAAGATTTAGCCGCAACCGCTGCCGAAACACCCACGGTAATTAGTGGTGCCATGTTTAAAGATGTATGGTATATGCCACAAGGCAATAGTTGGGGCGCACAGTTTATTGCCGATGCCCATGGAGATTATCTGTGGAAAAACGCTAAAGGAACCGGAAGCCTTTCATTAAACCTAGAATCTGTAATTGAAAAAGGCCACGATGCTGAAGTTTGGATTGGCCCCGGACAATTTACCAGTTTAGAAGAAATAAAAAATGCTAGCGATGCTTATGCTCAATTCAAAGCTTTTAAAGATGAGAAGGTGTACTCTTACAGTATGAAAAAAGGTGCAACCGGCGGGGTGATTTATTTTGAATTGGCACCCAATAGGCCCGATCTTGTATTAAAAGATCACGTTAAAATATTACACCCTGAACTCTTGCCGGAATATCAACTATACTTTTTTGACAAACTTCAATAATGCAAAGCACTCAAAAATATAGCGTCCAGTTTATCCTACTAATCTTAACCTTGCTGCTTGCTTTTTTGATAAATATAAGCATGGGATCAGTTTCCATTCCGTTAGACGAAATAGTTTCGGTCTTTACGGGCAATGGCGCATCAAAAGAATCTTGGCGCTATATTTTAATGAATTATAGGCTCCCAAAAGCAATTACCGCAATGCTTGCCGGGGGAGGCCTTGCCATTTCAGGCTTGTTGATGCAAACCTTGTTTAGAAACCCACTAGCAGGACCATTTGTGTTAGGGCTGAGCAGTGGCGCTAGTCTGGGCGTAGCAGTTTTAATTTTGGGCGCAAGTGCCTTTGGTGGATTTTTCGGCACTTTATTACTAAGCCAATGGAGCCTCGTTATAGCGGCAGGCCTCGGCAGTTTTTTGGTGCTGCTCGCAGTTTTGGCGGTTACTTTTAGAATAAAAGACACCATGGCCATTCTAATTATCGGGTTGATGTTTGGTAGCCTTACAACCGCAGTAGTTTCAGTTTTATCTTATTTTAGTAATGCCGAACAATTACAGCAATATATATTTTGGTCTTTTGGCAGTTTGGGTAATCAATCTTGGCAAGGGGTAGTTATTTTAAGTATTTGTTTTACAATAGGCTTGCTTTTGAGCATTGTGAGCAGCAAGTCATTAAACGCGCTTCTTTTGGGCGAAAATTATGCAAAAAGCATGGGCCTCCATATAAAAAGAACCACGTTTATTATTATTTTGGCAACAAGCATTTTAGCTGGTGGCATTACGGCATTTGTAGGCCCTATTGCTTTTGTAGGCTTGGCGGTACCGCACTTAGTGCGTCAAATTTATAAAACCTCCAACCACTTAATCTTACTACCTGCCGTTTTAATTTCGGGTAGTTTACTAATGCTTCTTTGCGATACGTTAGCGCAATTGCCCTTTAGCGAATTCACCCTGCCCATAAATGCAATTACCTCATTAGTAGGTGCGCCTGTTGTAATATGGTTATTGGTACGTAAACGAAAACTCTTCTTCTAATGGTGTCTCAAGAAAAAAATATTGTTTTGGAAGCGCGGAACCTTAAGGTAGGGTATTCCAACAAAAAAGAAGATTCGGTAGTTGCCCAAGACATTAATTTTTCTATTTCTAAAGGGGAATTAACGGGCCTTGTTGGGGCAAATGGCATAGGAAAATCAACATTATTGCGAACCTTAACAGGGATGCAAGGTAAATTAAAAGGCGAAGTATTGTTAAACGGAGAAAGCATAGATCAATACAGCTCTTTTCAACTAGCAACCAATTTAAGCGTAGTATTGACTGAAGCCCCTGCTTCAAAAAATCTGTCGGTTTTAGAAATGATTTCCTTAGGAAGACAGCCGTACACCAATTGGATTGGGAATCTTTCCGAAGCAGATAAAAACGCGGTAAATGCAGCTCTTGAAGCCACCGAAACAACTGGACTAGCCAACAGAAAATGTTTTGAGTTGAGCGACGGGCAAATGCAACGCGTAGCCATAGCACGAGCCTTAGCCCAAGATACACCCATTATAATTTTAGATGAACCTACAACACATTTAGACATTTATCATCGTGCCTACGTTTTAAAACTGCTTAAAAAACTGGCTTCAGAATCGCAAAAAACCATTCTCTTTTCTACGCATGAAATAGATTTGGCAATTCAACTTACTGATAAATTGTTGGTAATGGCAGAAAGCGAAACTTATTTTGGCGAGCCGTGTAAATTAATAGAAGCCGGAAGGTTTGACACACTATTCCCAAAGGAAACTATACATTTTGACGGCAATACAGGGCGGTTTATAATAAAAAAATAACAGCTTATTCGCTTCACTCTTTAAGTAGATTGTAAAGTCTTTTCTATCTTTAGCTATTCAACTAAAAACAAGAATCTAATATCCTCTTACATTGAACGAAACATTCATATTTATTCTTCTAATTGCAGTAGGAATACTCCTTGGCGCATTTTTAGGTAGCTATTTTACACGTTTAAAAAACAAAAGTATAAATGGTAAACTATCGGAGCGATTGCAAAACGCAAAGCTCCAAGAAGAAGCACTAAACCAGCGACTAGAAATTTCAGAAGATAAAAACGACAAGCTTCGAACCGAAAAAGAGCAGCTAAACATCCAACTTACCAGACAAAGCGCGGAATACGACGCGCTGTATGCCGAGCTTGAAAAAGAACAAAAGCGATTTAAGGAGTTTGAGAAAGACTTTCAGGAAAAGTTTGAAAATCTCGCCAACAAAATTCTCATTGATAAAACCGAAGTTTTTACGGTTGCAAATCAAAAAAACATAGAAGGCATCTTAAAGCCTTTAAACCAAAAAATAAAGGACTTTGAGGAAAAGGTTGGCAAAAACAATGTCGATTTTATTAAAACCCACGCCGAATTAAGCAAGCAACTTCAGTATTTAAACGAGCAAAATGTAAAAATAAGTCAAGAGGCAGACAACCTAACCAAAGCGCTAAAAGGCGATTCAAAGATCCAAGGAAATTGGGGCGAGATGATTCTATCCCGAGTATTGGAGGAATCAGGCTTGGAAGAAGGACGGGAATATACCATTCAAGATAGCCATGACAATCCGGATGGTGGCAGGTTGCAAACAGATGTTATTATCCACCTTCCCGATGGTAAAAAAATGATTATTGACAGTAAGGTTTCGCTTACAGATTTTGAAAGATTTGTTTCCGAAGAAAATGAAAATCTTAAAAAGAAGCATTTAAAAGACCATATCAACTCCATAAAACGACATATAAACAGTTTGAGCGAAAAAAAATACTATCATTTAATAAATGAAAGCCCAGACACCATTTTTATGTTTGTCCCCATTGAACCGGCTTTTGCCTTAGCGGTTGCTCATCAAAAAAACCTATATCAAGAAGCGTTTAAGCGCAAAGTAATGATTGTAACCCCTTCTACCCTTTTGGCTGCCCTGCGATTGGTAGAGAATCTCTGGGAAAATGACAACCAGAAAAAGAACACCCTAGAAATTGCAACAGAAGCTGGAAGATTGTACGACGCCTTTGTGGGACTTTTAGATGAGCTGAGTAAAATTAGACGTCAATTGGGCACCGTTCAAGGCTCTTTTGACAATGCTTTAGTTAAATTAGAAGGAAAAGGCAACCTCGTGCGAAGAGTTGAAAAATTACGCAAGCTCGGTGCGATTACCAGTAAAAATATTGATCAAAAATACTTAAAAGGCGCGTCTAAAAATGAAGACCATAATAAGTAAGGTTTTTAATTGATTTTACGCTACTTTCACTTTTTAAAATATAAAGCTGTCCGCCTCTATGAAATTAAAATTAATTACAACACTCCTTTTATTATCAGCTATCTCACTCTTTTCGCAAACCGACTATGAAGCTGGCTATATTATAAAAACCAATGGTCAAAAACTGGATTGCCTAATAAAAAACGAAGACTGGAAAGGATCTCCCAGCACATTTAATTATAAGCTTGAGAAAAATGGGGCAGTAAAAACTGGTAATGTTTCTACAATAAAAGAATTTGGTTCCGAAACCTACTTTAAATACATCGTTGAAACGGTAGCTATTGAACAATCAAGTGATAAAGTTTCAAATTTAACTGAGGACAGAAACCCAGATTTTAAAGACGAAACCCGCTTTTTAAAGGTTTTGATTGAAGGCGATGCTTCACTGTATTTCACAACAAAAAATAATGAGAATCGATTTTTTTATAAAATAAACGAAGGTGAAATAGAACCCTTAGTTTACAAACGTTTTCTAACTAAAAACAAACGCATTGCTGAGAACAATCGATATAAACAGCAACTTGCCACAGATATTACATGTTCTGAAATGGCTAATCCTAGTTTGAAAAATCTTGAGTACAAACGGACTAAGTTGATTAATCAATTTAAGAAATACAATACCTGCCTTAAAGCAGAAACAGTTGTTTACAAAAAGAAAGCTATTAAATATGGATTTAACTTAAGCCTTCGTCCCGGCATTACTTTTGGCAGTGCGAGCATCCAAAAGAGTGGAGAAACCAAGTTAGACTTTGGCAATAAGTCTGGGTTTAGAGTTGGGCTGGAAGCTGAATATATTTTTCCTTTCCACAACGGCAAATGGTCTATATTCATTGAGCCTACCTATCAAAGTTATACTGCTGACACCGAAATTGCGATAAATACAGATTTTCCCACAATGCAAAATTCAACCGTGGTTACGGTAGATTACAGCGCTCTTGAAGTTCCTATTGGCGGGCGTTTTTACATGTTTTTAAACAAAGATGCTGCATTCTTTATTAACGGCGCACTTTTGGTAGATCTTAGCGTGTTTGACTCAAGTATAAAGTCTAGCAACGATAGCAAATACGACCTTGAATTTGCCTCGGACGCTACAACTGCTGTTGGAGCTGGTTTTAAGTATAAAAACAAATACAGTATTGAGGCCAGATATCATACCTCACGGAATATCATTAACTATACAAATGTAAACGCAACCTACAGCTCTTTTGCCATTATCGCAGGGTATAACTTTTTATAAGCATCTAGTTGTAATATTTTAATTAAATTTAAAAAATGAAAAAGATACTATTTATCATTCTCGGTAGTCTGTTGGCATTATTTCTATGCTATGTTGCCTTTGTATATTACGTACCCTATAGCGAAGGTACCCGTGCGGGAGAGCTTATAAAGTTCAGCCATCGCGGTGTGGCCATTAAAACTTGGGAAGGAGAAATTAGCCAAGGTATCAGCGGCGCCCAGATTTTCTCGTTTTCCGTACTGGACCAAGATAAGGAAGTAATAGAAAGACTAAAGGAATACCAAGGAAGCTATGTAAAAGTTACTTATATAGAACGTTTCGCATCCTTCGCAATTTGGGGCGAAACCAAGTATTTTATAACCAACGTAGTACAAGAAAACTCTCCCCATTTCAACAGAAAATAATCAAGAAATATGCATAAAAACATTGAAGAATCGCAAGTGAAAATTTCGCAACTGATGCTGCCTTCCCATGCCAACTTTGGTGGTAAAATACACGGAGGCTATATATTGTCGCTTATGGATCAGATTGCTTTTGCATGCGCATCTAAACACAGCAAATATTATTGCGTTACCGCTTCGGTAGATAATGTTAACTTTTTAAACCCCATTGAAGTAGGCGAACTGGTTACCTTAAAAGCTTCGGTAAATTATGTAGGGAGAACCTCTATGGTTATTGGTATTCGCGTTGAATCTGAAAATATTCATACAGGCGAAAAAAAACACTGTAACTCCTGCTATTTTACTATGGTAGCAAAAGATGATGAAGGCAACGGAATGGAGGTTCCTGGGTTAATTTTAGATTCAAAAACCGAAATAAGACGCTTTTTAAAAAGTGCAAATCGACTAGCTATAAAAAAACAACAGAAATTCCAAGAGCCTAACTTTGAAGTTGAAAAACATATTAACGAATTAAAAGACCATAAGGTTATCGTGGCCTATAAAGGCTACCTTTAAAACTTAATTCTTCTACTCGAATCCCCCCAAGATTACGAATTTTGGCTATCTTGAAATTGAAATCAAAATGCTAATCGTTTTAATAGTTATTGGAGTGAAGACTGCAATTCTTTTTTTAACTTTGAAATATGGAAACAGTTAGTATTTGGAAATAAGCCTAAAAATCCAATTATAAGCCGAAGCCATATATACGCCTTACTGCTAGTTATTTACAAAATGAATTAGACAACGGCAACTATTCTTTGGCAATTTTTAAGGTGGCCTGCAGAGTGTTAGAAACAACCTTAACAAAGTACAAGCCGCTACTTAAACGAGACATATCAACGTAGGTGCTAATTCCACCGCCTTTACCTTCAGAAACCAAGGTTCCCAAAACATTGTAAACCTGATAGCTATCCACAACAAATAGTGAGGAGATTGTTAGCTTATCCGTTACAGGGTTTGGATAGAAATTTAGGTTTTTAACAAATTTTTCTTCCGAAGATAGCTTTCCCACCACCCTTATCTTTCCGCGCATTAAAGCATCTAAATCATTGTGGTACCGTGTAATCCCTTCATGGGTAAAAGTAATAGAAAACTCTTGGTTTACACCCGATAACAATCCGCTATCAAATGCTTCCGCACCTGAAATACTCGTCACACTTTTCTGCGAGTTATCGGTCCACACCCAGATTACCGTATCACCCACCTCAATAGTTGGGCTGGCAACGGGCATCTCAACCCCCTCTTCCCATGGAATTTCATAAACATTCTGGGCAGAGAGAATAGGTATTGAAAGCAAGAAAAGCAGCAAAGTAATTTTATTCATAAATCAAGATACATTTAAGTAGATTCCTTAATTTACAAAAAAAAATTAACAAAAATCAAAGTAAAATCAGAATGAAACGACTATTTACTTAAATACATTTTTCGTCTAGCATACAAATCGTAAAACTGATCGTCCTTTAAACTGTCGATAAACAAGATACTTTCACCGGTACTTTTCATTTCTGGTCCCAACTGCTTGTTTACATTCGGGAATTTGTTAAAGCTAAACACTGGTTGCTTTATTGCAAAACCATCTAATTTAGGGCTAAAGTCGAAATCCGTCACTTTATTATGGCCAAGCATAATTTTGGTTGCATAATTTACGTAGGGCTCACCGTACGCCTTTGCTATAAAAGGCACCGTTCGGGAAGCACGCGGATTAGCTTCAATTATATATACAATATCATCTTTTATAGCAAACTGCACATTGATTAAGCCAACGGTATTCAGCGATTTAGCAATTTTTACAGTATGGTCTTTAATTTGCTGCATTACAAATTCGCCAATATTGAAAGGCGGAAGAGTTGCGTTAGAATCTCCAGAGTGGATTCCACAGGGCTCAATATGCTCCATAATACCGATGATATAAGCATTCTCACCATCGCAAATTGCGTCTGCTTCAGCTTCTATAGCTCCATCTAAATAATGATCAAGCAATAACTTATTATTCGGAATCTTACGAAGCAAATCTACCACGTGTTCCTCCAATTCCATTTTATTGATTACAATTTTCATCCCTTGCCCACCAAGAACATACGACGGACGTATCAATAACGGAAAATCCAATTGATCTGCCAATGCCAAAGCCTGTTCTGTTGTTTCTGCAACACCAAACTCAGGATAAGGAATGTTGTTTTCTTTCAGCAGTTTAGAAAAGCTTCCGCGATCTTCTGCCAAATCTAAGGAGTCATAGGTAGTACCAATAATGTTAATTCCGTAGCGGTCTAGTTTTTCGGCAAGTTTTAATGCTGTTTGGCCTCCTAACTGCACAATAACCCCCTCCGGTTTTTCGTGGCGGATAATATCATAAATATGCTCCCAGAAAACGGGTTCAAAATACAGTTTATCGGCAACGTCAAAATCTGTAGATACCGTTTCCGGGTTACAGTTTATCATAATGGTTTCGTAGCCACATTCGGCAGCTGCCAATACTCCGTGCACGCAGCAATAATCAAACTCAATTCCCTGCCCTATTCTATTGGGGCCAGAGCCTAGGACGATAATCTTTTTCTTTTCGGTAACAACACTGTCATTTTCTGCATACGGCTCCTCGCCTTCGCGTTGCATTTCATTCTCAAAAGTTGAGTAATAATAGGGTGTCTCGGCTTTAAATTCGGCGGCACATGTATCTACCAATTTGTAAACCCGCTGAATGTGCATTTCTTCACGCTTTTTATATACGTGACTTTCCAGACATTTCAGCATGTGGGCAATCTGTCTGTCACCATAGCCTTTCTGTTTGGCTTCCAGTAATAATTCCCTTGGAAGGGTTTCCAACGTATATTTCGAAATTTCTTTCTCCAACAAGTACAGTTCTTCATATTGACGCAAGAACCACATGTCAATTTTAGTGATTTCGTGAATTCTACTTAAAGGAATGCCAATGTGTATGGCGTCATAAATTACAAACACGCGGTCCCAACTTGCATTTTTAAGCTTATCGAGAATTTGTTCGTAATTGGTGTAACTTTTTCCATCAGCACCTATTCCATTTCGCTTAATCTCAAGAGATTGTGTTGCCTTGTGAAGCGCTTCCTGAAAGGATCGCCCTATCCCCATAACCTCTCCAACAGATTTCATTTGAAGACCCAATGTGCGGTCTGACCCTTCAAATTTATCAAAATTCCAACGCGGTATTTTAACGATCACATAGTCTAATGTAGGTTCAAATAAGGCTGAAGTAGATTTGGTTATTTGGTTGTTTAACTCGTCCAAGGTGTAGCCAATTGCCAATTTAGATGCAATCTTCGCAATAGGATATCCTGTTGCTTTTGAAGCCAATGCTGAAGAACGCGAAACACGAGGGTTAATCTCGATGGCAATTATTTCTTCATTTTCATCGGGACTAACGGCAAATTGTACGTTACAGCCTCCGGCGAAATCACCAATACTGCGCATCATCTTTATTGCCATATCGCGCATGCGTTGGTAGGTACGGTCATTCAGCGTCATTGCAGGAGCAACGGTAATGGAATCTCCGGTATGGATACCCATTGGGTCCATGTTTTCAATAGAGCAGATAATTACCACATTGTCATTTTTATCGCGAAGAAGCTCAAGTTCATACTCCTTCCAGCCCATCATAGCTTTGTCTATCATTACCTCATGGATTGGTGAAATTTCCAAGCCATAAGACAACATTTCATCAAAATCTTCTTCCTTGTATACAATTGAAGCTCCGGCGCCACCTAAGGTGTAAGATGCTCTAATAACCAATGGAAAGCCAAATTCTTGAGCTATTTCCTTTCCTTCTAAATACGAAGTTGCGGTAGCCTGTGGTGCCATGGCCACGTCAATTTTTTCCATCAAGCCTCTAAACTCTTCCCGATCTTCAGTAATATTGATGGCATTTATATCAACTCCGATTAATTTAACACCAAAGTCTTCCCATATTCCTTTTTCATCTGCCTCAATACACAGGTTAAGCGCAGTTTGCCCTCCCATTGTAGGAAGAACCGCATCAATTTGTGGATGTTCTTTTAATATTTGCACCAATGATTTTGTTGTCAACGGTAACAAATACACATGATCGGCCATAGATGGGTCGGTCATAATTGTAGCGGGATTGCTATTGATCAAAATGGTTTCAATACCGTCTTCACGTAGTGATCGTAAGGATTGTGAACCAGCATAATCAAATTCACAAGCCTGCCCAATAACGATAGGGCCAGAACCAATAAGAAGTACGGATTTAATGGAAGGGTTTTTTGGCATTTCTTTTACTTTTTCTGAGCCGCAAAATTACGACAGGATTAGGTATAAAAAAAAGGTGTTGCTAAAGAAACAACACCTTTTTATATAAAATTTATCAACATTATTTTTTGTGACGCATTTCAGACGACACAGATAGTCTTTTTCTGCCTTTCGCTCTGCGGGCAGCCAAAACTTTTCTTCCGTTTACAGAAGCCATACGCTCTCTAAAACCGTGTTTGTTCTTTCTTTTTCTTTTTGATGGCTGAAATGTTCTTTTGCTCATTTTCTTATACTTTAACTGCTGAAATATCTTGTTCTGTTGCCCTCTTTAGGTATCTACCAAAAACTACAGGCTAAATACCAATGCTTATCTTTGCATAGGCGGGTGCAAAAGTACAACAAGTTTTTACTTTTACAAACCTTTTTTAAAAAATATCAATGAATATTTCAGACTTTCGTCTTCTTTAAAAGCCACAACAAATAATTTAAGATTAAACTAGGGCGAAACCTCAATTTAAATTAGTCGTGTCCGACTAAGATATAAGACCGCTGCACTGAAAGACATAAGACGTAAGACTTGCTTTTTAATAGATTGAAAACTAGATAAAATTGATTAAACATCAATAGCGTCCTAAACGTTCACAAGGAAACCATTGAAAGCCTTTATTTAATGGGGCTTTAGAGATAATATGAAGCTTAGGGGGCTGTAATTCAGAATTCCTGTTTTTTGGCCTATCGAAAATTTATCGTAAAATTAGAAGTGAAGTTCCCGTAAAATTTTAGGCTGTTTGAGCCAGCAAAGATAATCATCAAAGCAATGGATTTAAAGGCGAGTTCCTAAAATTTAGGGGACGAACAAAAAATTTAGAGAAGATTTCGTAAGCCTAGCCCCGATGGCTATCGGGGTTTGGTTCGTTTTTTCATCAATGGAAAAAATGAACAGGTTAAATATTTAGGACAGGATTGATTAAACATACTTTTTAATTGATAAATTTTGATGCTAAGTATAATAGCATGCTGTCATTAAATAAAAAATATTCTAATTGCCTATTATCTGTGGCTCAACAAATTTTCTCACTTTTTAATCGGACACTAATGAATTTAAATCGCTTCTTAAACTCCAAAATCTTCAAAATAGCATTTAGTTTTTATACCTTTGCAGCCCATTTTAAAGATGACCCATGTTCAATAAAAATATAAAATTGGTTTTGGCCGCCCTCGTATTAGGAGTAGCGGTTTGGCAGTTTACAGAAACAAATATAGGAAATGGTATTATGCTAATCCTACTTGCAGCGATGTTTGTTTTTCTTTATTTTAAAAATGAAATTATACTGCTTGCATTTCTACGTTTAAGAAAACAAGATTTTCCAGGTGCAAAAAAATGGTTGGACAAAATTAAAGATCCTCATGCTGCCTTAGTGCCAAAACAGGAAGGTTATTACAACTACCTAAATGGCCTGATGATTTCGCAAACCAATATGTCTGCAGCCGAAAAGTACTTTAAAAAAGCAGAAAAACTAGGTTTGAATATGTCTGCAGATATGGCAATGACCAAACTAAACCTTGCCGGGATAGCGATGACCAAGAACCGTAAACGCGAGGCAGAGTTGCTCATGGCCGAGGCCAAAAAACTAGACAAGCACAACATGCTGGACGAGCAAATAAAAATGATGAAGCAGCAAATGAAAAAAGCCGGACAGCCTCGTCAACAATTTGGACGTGGAGGTCGCGGTGGTGGCGGAAGAAGGTTTTAAGAACCAATAAACACTCCTTTTACACGTTTTATCTTTGCATTTGGTCTGCTAAAAACCTGTAAAACTGAACCTTACCTATACAGATTCTTCGTATATTTACGTAAAGCTGTTGTTTATGGGTATAAAACTACGCTATCTACTTTTTTTCTTGACGCTTACCGCCCAATCTCAAATTGAGCAAGGAACCCTATTTTCCGAAGCCATTGAAAAAAATATAAAACACTACAAACAGCAATCTCAAAATGCCTATGCCAATCACAATTTCCAACGTGGCGAGTTTTTATTTGATTCACTAATAAGTCATGTGGTTAATGGAAGCTATCTCGATAACTTTAAGGTGAAAAAGCGTTCCGGTAGAAAAATAGATCTCTACAAGTTTAAAAAGCCAATTTTTTTAATGACCTATGCCTCATGGTGCACTCCTGGCATTGGAGAAGTTCCCGCTCTAAATGCAATAGCTAAAACCCATTATAAAGACATCGATTTTGTAATTCTATTTTGGGACTCGAAAAAAAATGTGCGAAAATCCTCCAAAAAATACTTCCGAAAAATCAAGGTGGTTTATGTAGATGAAAGCGAAAACATAAACAATCATGTTATTGAAGTAATGAAACACAGCCTTGGGTTTCCAACTTCCTTTTTTATTGACGCCAACAAGAAAATTGTAGACGTTAGGCGAGGTGCTTTACATCCATACAACAAAGCCTATGAGGTTTCGTACGAGTTAAACTACAATTCGTTTAAAAATGGAATCTCACTTCTTAAAAACCTGGATACCCAGAAAAAAGATCGTTTTGCTGCAAAACAAAACCCGTAACTTTAGAAAAGCTACGGGTATAAATTTAGTTTAAACCGGTTTATTGATAATAGCCTTTCTCCGGTATTTCAATAAAGTATTCTTTCCCCGATGCGTTTTTTAAATACGTATCGCGCAGCCATGGATTATGGATTTTAAGTATTTTGTAATTAATTCCATATTGCTTTACCCATTCAGCCCAGTCGTCAACGGGCGTATCAACCATTACCTTAAATGTAGGGATATTGGCATACAAATCTTTTGGCCTAAAATTGAAGCCGTATCGTTCTGGATGAGTTAGTATTTCTTTTATTGCTATGATTCTAAAAACATAGCGACTGGTTTCGCTATTGAGCAACAAATCGTAGTAATCGGATTGTTTTTGCCGCTTTATTTGCCTGTTCATTCCAGCCACCCCAGCATTGTAAGACGCGGCAGCCATAGTCCAACTCCCGAATTTAGCTTTAGATTTTTTTAAGTACTCTGCAGCAACCATGGTAGCTTTTTCAAGGTTGTATCGCTCATCAACATAACTGTTAATTTCAAGCCCATACTCTTTTCCTGTACCTTTCATAAAATGCCAGATTCCACTTGCACCTGCGGGCGAACTTTTGTATTCCAGGGCGCTTTCGGCTACTGCCAAATATTTAAAATCGTCTGGTAAGCCGTATTTCTTTAAAAGCGGTTCAATTTGCGGAAAGTACTTATTCGCTCTTTTAAAAAGCAAAAGACCATTAGATTGCCAATAGGCATTAACCAGCAACTCCCTGTCTATACGCTCTCTTATATCTGGATTATAAAGTGGCACGGGCTCTCCCGCAAACTCCAATTGATCTGGTATTGGCAATGCATAAACATTATAGTCATTTACTAATTTTTTCTCCAGATGTTCATCGGTTTGGGTATCCTGTACGGCATTAATACTAATGGCGCTTACTGCCAAAACTGCTATCACCACCCCTAATTTACCTATCAATTTCATAGTGTTTTACTTTTTAAAATATGTACCAATTAAATCATTTTTTATAAGAAATAAAAATCTATTCCTTAAAAATCATCAATAGTTTTTTTGATATCTCGCGCCCCCTGTTTAAGATCATAATATGGGTGCCATTTTCAATAACCTCGCAATCGTGAATATATTTTATAGGAAACACCGAATCTTTTTCGCCGTGAATATGCACCACCTCTGGCAAGACTTTATTACTGCTCCAGTTTATCATTTTTTCAAGTGCCCAATCTAAATATTGTTTATTGCGAACGTGCAGATAGTCTTGATAAAGCGATAGACGTTTTTTAGACTTAGGCCCTATGGAAAACTTGGTTAAATCTTCCACGCTCAGCACTAACTTTGTAGGTATTAACTTATATGCCTTAGTAATGCTAGCCATTTTCATCCGCCTAGGAAGCTCATCCCTTGTTTTTACACTAGAAATAATAATCAGTTTTTTCAGGTTTAAAAAACGGCTCATTTCCTGCACCACAACACCTCCAAATGAAACCCCTATCAAAATAGAACGATCGTGTTTCACAAAATGTGCCATTCGTTTTGAATACGCCGCTAAGGATTCATTTTTTTCCGGAATCAACCACTCAATAATATGGACCTTATAATTCTCCGGAAACCGAATATTTCTAAAGATTTCTCGTCCCGCTGCCATTCCTGGCACGAAATAAACATGATATATATCAGAATTCATAAGTCTTTTGTGAAGAAAATGGGATAGCCCAAAGATTATTCGTAAATTTACGTAAATAAAGATAGAAATATAAATATGCTTTCTATTTCTGCTAAAATTTTCTTTAATTTTATTTTAAAAACAACCTAAATTTATTTTTTGTAGTCACTCTAAATGAATTTTTTAGTTAAACAAAACTGCCTTTTAAAAATTTATTCCTCTGTTGGCTACGCTGAAATTTTATTTCTTAAAAAATATAAAAACAACTCCCAATGATTGAAGATGTAGAAATTACCGACAACGAATTTTTAAGACAATTTGAACTCGAGATTGGAGACAATATAGCCCGGATAGAATACGCCTTACAGGAACGGAAAATTTTCCTTACCAAATATGAAATGCCCGAAGAAATGGAAGACCAAGGCTTTAGAGAGATTTTTATACGAGCCGTTTTTGAAGAAGTAAAAGATCGCGGTATAAGCCTTGTTCCAACAAGCCCTGAAGTAGCAGGCTTTATGCGTAAAAACCGAAGGCGATATAAAGATTTACTACCGGTTGGAATCAATATTTAAAGCCGCATACAACTAAGCGTCCAGAGCCTCCATCGGCGCATTAACAACCTCCTCAAAACGCACCAAGCCATCTTTATCTATCTTGGTAAGTTTTATTTCTTTTAACGTATTTACCAACTCAGGATTCCACGGCGCCTTTACCTTTACATAATTTTCGGTAAATCCGTGAATATAACCTTGCTTGTTCTCTCCTTCAAAAAGAACGGTATGCGTACTGCCCAACTGGCTTTCATAAAAAGCTCTTCTCTTTTTTACTGAAAGCCCACGCAGCATCTTACTCCGCTTATTTCGAACCTTTTTAGGCACAACAGCTTTCATTTCTGCTGCCGGCGTATTGTCTCTTTCGGAATATGTGAAAACGTGTAAGTAAGAAATATCCAATTCATTCAAAAAATGATAGGTCTCTAAAAAATGCGCATCCGTTTCACCCGGAAAACCAACAATTACGTCCACGCCAATACAAGCATGTGGCATTTGCTCACGAATTGTATTTACGCGATCTATATAAAGTTCGCGCATATAACGACGTCGCATCAATTTTAGAATTTCATTGCTCCCACTCTGTAGCGGAATATGGAAATGTGGTACAAATGTGCGCGATTTCGAAACAAACTCTATGGTTTCATTCTTTAAAAGATTGGGCTCTATTGATGAGATACGCAAGCGCTCAATCCCATCTACTTCGTCCAGGGCCTTTACCAAATCTAGAAATGTGTGTTCGTGTTTCTTATTGCCGAATTCACCCTTACCATAATCACCAATATTAACTCCGGTAAGCACTATTTCCTTAATTCCCTGTTGCGAAATATCAGAAGCATTCTTTAATACATTTTCTAGCGTATCACTTCTCGAAATACCACGCGCAAGTGGAATGGTGCAATAGGTACACTTGTAATCGCAGCCGTCCTGAACCTTTAAAAATGCTCGGGTCCTATCGCCTACGGAATAAGAGCCAACATAAAAGTCGGCATCTTCAATTTCGCAGGAATGTACCTCGCCGAAATCATTTTTTGTAAGGTCGTTTAGATAATCCGTAATCTTAAATTTTTCGGTTGCTCCAAGTACCAAATCTACACCATCTACGTCTGCCAACTCATGGGGTTTCAACTGCGCATAGCATCCTATTGCAGCAACAAAGGCTTCTGGGTTTGCTTTTTGCGCTTGCTTAACGATAGTTTTAAAACGTTTATCGGCATTTTGGGTAACACTGCAGGTGTTAATCACGTAAATATCAGCTTTTTCAGAAAATTCAACGCGCTCAAAGCCTTCTCCCTCAAAACCTCTGGCAATTGTAGAAGTTTCGCTGAAGTTTAGCTTACACCCTAGCGTATAAAAGGCAACTTTTTTTGAAGTATCCATAACATTTATTAAACTGCAAATATAAGCGATTCTTGTTAAAAACTAGGATGTTGAACGCCGGATGTTCTATACTAAAACCCAATCTTGGAATGTAATTTAAAACATTAGGGATTTTGAAAAAGTATGTTTTATATTTGAAAAATGATAACAAGTACTTTCAAAGATTAAACTGAATTGGTTAGATTAATCATTGCCTATCAATAGCGTCCTAAACGTTCATAAGGTAACCATTGAAAGCCTTTGTTTAATGGGGCTTAGAGATAATATGAAGCTTAGGGGTCTGTAATTGAGAATTCCTGTTTTTTTGGCCTATCGAAAATTTATCGTAAAATTTGAAGTGAAGTTCCCGTAAAATTTTAGGCTGTTTGAGCCAGCAAAGATAGTCATCAAAGCACTGGATTTAAAGGCGAGTTCCTAAAATTTAGGGGACGAACAAAAAATTTAGAGAAAATTTCGTAAGCCTAGATTTTTTTGGTTCGTTTTTTCATCAATGGAAAAAATGAACAGGTTAAATATTTAGGACAGGATTGTTGCCTATCCGTTTTTTAACATGTAAACAAAAAATTCTGCGAATATCTGCGTAATCAGCGGGAAACATGATTTTTTTCCAAAACAAGAAATTCATCCTATTTATACATCGCGCAGAATAGAATGTGTAGAAGCCAAGTTTATTTTGTGGAAAAGTATGATTTTTGCTATCGTATAATGAATACGCTTCTATCCTATCAAAAAACCTTATATTGAATTGAATGCTACAGTCGAGGTCTAAAATAACATCCCACATCCAGTACCCCACAACTCGTGTTTTACTTTTAATCGCAGTGCTTTTTTCTGTTTTTACTTCCTGTAAAAAAAATTCCGAAACGGAACGCGACCACCTGGTGTTCAGATACAATGAACACGGCAACATCCCTACCTTAGATCCTGCTTTTGCCAGGAATCCACAGGCTATTTGGCCAGACAATCAATTATACAATGGTCTGGTACAACTGGACGATTCGTTAAATATTAAGCCCGATATTGCAAAAAGCTGGGTTATAAATGATTCCACTTATACCTATACTTTTTATCTTCGCGACGATGTATATTTTCATCAAAATAAAGCTTTTGCCCAAGAAGGGCTTCACAGTCCAACCCGTTATACCCGCAAGGTAGTAGCGCAAGATTTTGTTTACAGTTTTGATCGTTTAACTGATGAAAACCTAGCCTCCCCCGGAAGCTGGGTAATGAATTATGTTGCAAATTATAAGGCAATAGACGATCATACCTTTGTAATTCAGTTAAAGCAATCATTTCCGGCTTTTTTAGGCTTGCTCTCAATGCGGTATTGCTCGGTTGTGCCCAAGGAAGCTGTAAGCTTTTACGGCAATGACTTCCGAAGAAATCCAGTAGGAACGGGCCCTTTTCAATTTAAAATGTGGGAAGAAAATATAAAACTCGTTTTTAGAAAAAACCCCTTGTATTTTGAAAGGGACAAAGCGGGCAACAGACTTCCGTATTTAGAAGCAGTAGCCATTACATTTCTGCCAGATAAGCAAAGTGAATTTTTACAGTTTGCCCAAGGAAAGCTCGATTTTATTTCGGGGTTAGATGGCAGCTATAAAGATGAACTCTTAACCAGCAACGGCGAATTACGACCAAAATATACAGATGAAGCCTATATGGTTACGGGGCCATATTTAAACACGGAATACCTTGGATTTTTCTTAGGAGCCGAAACGCCCGAAATAAAAAACAAAACTTTGCGACAGGCCATAAATTATGGCTTTGACCGTTCAAAAATGGTGAAGTATTTGCGTAACGGCATTGGTATTCCCGCCACTCACGGCTTTATTCCCAAAGGTTTACCAGGCTATGACGAAATTGATGGATACACCTACAATCCTCAAAAAGCAAAAGCATTACTTGAAGAATACAAAACTGAAACTGGTGATCTAAAACCGGAAATAACCATAGGCACCAACAGCCAATATTTAGACTTATGCGAATATGTGCAACGCGAACTGGAAAAAATAGGAATAGCCGTAAACATTGATGTCATGCCACCTTCCACTTTACGACAGATGAAAAGCAGCGGCGAACTGGATATTTTTAGAGCCAGTTGGATTGCAGATTACCCCGATGCCGAAAACTATCTATCCTTGTTTTACAGCCCCAACTTTACTCCAAACGGCCCCAACTATATGCATTTTAAAAATGCCACCTATGATAGTTTATATTTAAAGGCACTCTCAATTTCAGATATTGCCAAAAGAAAGGCACTTTATACAAAAATGGACTCTATTATAGTTGAAGAAGCGCCTGTAATTCCCTTGTTTTATGACATGGCGGTACGCTTTGTAAATAAAAAAGTAAGCGGACTAGGAATTAATCCACAGAATTTTTTGGTTTTAAAACGAGTGAAAAAACAATAAGATGGGGTTTGGAGGTTCGGTAGCGGCAATGGTACAGTCAATTCGCAATAATGCGAAACAAATTACCAAACGTAAAAATTACTTTGAAAAAGACGTCGTTTCGAAATACACGACATCCACAAAATCATAGATTATAAAAAGTGCTCACCAACTCAAATTCAAGCCTTCAGAGAAAAATTAAAAAG
This sequence comes from Aequorivita marina, assembly GCF_031631895.2. Taxonomy (NCBI): domain Bacteria; kingdom Pseudomonadati; phylum Bacteroidota; class Flavobacteriia; order Flavobacteriales; family Flavobacteriaceae; genus Aequorivita; species Aequorivita marina. Next base: position 40,868 of record NZ_JAVMBW020000016.1, on the reverse strand, counting down.
GGAAGAGTTACATCGACAAAAAAAGATGGCAACTATCTTTGGGATTGTAATGCTTGTAATTGTTGGTCTTTTAATCTATTTTTTATTTTACTGTTAAAGTTCACCTGCCCTTTATAGGCCATCAACCTTTCCGCCATTTCGCTGTTTCCTCAAAAATGTGGTCTAAGATTTTTGCATCGGTTTCTGAAAATTCAATACTTCTTCTTTGCATAACCACTTTAGCCACTTCAAAGGCTTTATTGGTTTTATAGGTAGTAAATCCACCGCTTCCGCCCCAACTAAAACTAGGGATAAAGTTTCGCGGGAAACCACTCCCGAATATATTGGCACTCACGCCCACGACGGTTCCCGTATTAAACATGGTATTAATACCACATTTACTATGATCGCCCATCATTAAGCCACAAAACTGCAATCCGGTTCTGGCAAAACCTTCCGTTTCATAATCCCAAAGACGTACTTCCGCATAGTTATTTTTCAAATTGGAGTTGTTGGTATCTGCCCCCAGATTACACCATTCGCCTAAAACAGAATTACCCAAAAACCCATCATGGCCTTTGTTTGAATATCCAAAAATCACTGAATTGTTTACCTCTCCCCCAACCTTACTATGAGGACCAATAGTTGTATTGGAATAAATTTTAGCCCCCATCTTCAGAGTAGCATTGTGGCAAAGTGCAAAAGGCCCGCGCACCAAGGCACCTTCCATAATTTCGGCATTTTTACCAATGTATATGGGGCCATCAGCGGCATTTAACGTGCAAAACTCAACCTTAGCGCCTTCTTCCACAAAGATATTTTCAGGATTTTTTGTCCAAATATTCGCAGGAAGATCTTGCGAGGTTTTGCCTTTTGTAAGCATTGCAAAATCGCGTTTTATAGCTTCGCCATTTTTTGAAAATATATCCCAAGTGTGGGTAATACGCAACACATCATCAAACTCATATTGAATTATATCAAAACTATCAAAATCAACCTCTTGGCCTTCTGTTGTAAAGAAAGCAATAGGCTCATCTTCTAAAAAAACAGCTTGGTTCTCTTCGAGTCCTTTAACTATATTTACTAAATTTTCTGACGGAAGAAAAGAAGCGTTTATCAAAATGTTCCTTTCCAACTCCAGGAACGGATATTTTTCTGAAAGATAATCTTCAGTAACACTTGTGGTAGTAAAGCCCAAAAGATGCTCCCATTTTTCACGAATAGTCAATATTCCTACTCGAATATCGGCTACTGGTCGTGTATATGTGAATGGCAACAATTGATTTCGGACGTTTCCATCAAAAAGAATATAGTTCATTGATCTGAAGTTATGGGTTAAACACTGTAGGCTTTAAGAAACCAAAGTTAAGCAATCGGGAAATTATAAATTAAAAAAGCCTTCGATTTCTCAAAGGCTTTTAATGATAATATAAGCAGTTGTGTAATTCAATATAAAATTGAGACTACATTATAACCGCCAATTTGAAGACTACTCTTCAGTTTTAGCTTCTTTTTTAGCAGGTTTTTTAAACTTGCTGTATTTGTTTTTGAATTTATCAATACGTCCTGCAGTATCAATAAGTTTTGCTTTTCCAGTGTAGAAAGGGTGTGACGTACGTGAAATTTCCATTTTCACCAAAGGATACTCAACACCATCAACTTCGACAGTTTCTCTAGTATCGGCAGTTGACTTTGTAAGGAAAACTTCATCGTTACTCATATCCTTAAATGCAACCAATCTATAATTTTCTGGGTGGATACCTTTTTTCATCGCTATAATAATTTGTATTAAAAATATTCTCTCCCGACCTTTCGGAAATGAGTTTGCAAATTTAAGTATAAATTAGAAATTAGCAACAAAATACTACACTTTTTTAATTCACTTCAAAATTGATTGCAAATGTAACGTTTTACTATCTTTGTTTACTAACAATTAAAACCAGTGCACCGTACTTTTACAGGTGTAAATTAATTTCAGAAAAAATGGAAAACCAACAAGTCTCGCTTAAAAAAATCGCACTAAACTACGGTGTATTGCTTGCGCTTCTATCTATTGTACTACAGGTAATTTCTTATGTACTTGATGCACACATTGACCGCCCATTATGGCTAACCCTTGCACAACTAGTAATATCAATAGGTGTAATTGTATATGGTATAAAGGCTTTTAAATCTGGAAACGCTGGTTACCTCACCTTGGGCCAGGCACTTAAAACAGGGGTTGCCATTAGCTTAGTTGCCGGATTAATAGCTGTAGTTTTCAACTATATTTTTATGAATTATATTGATCCTGATTTTATTGAAAAAACCATGGAATTTTCTCGGGAACAGATGATCCAGGACAACCCGAACTTAACCCAAGAACAGGTAGATAATGCTATGGATATTTCTGCTAAATTTATGTCGCCTTTAATAATGTCTGCATTTGCTATTATTTCAACATTGTTTTTCGGGTTTATAATTTCATTGGTGTCAGGCTTGATTATGAAAAGGAATCCTCCACAACAATTTTAATTGAATGAACCTATCCATTGTCATCCCTCTTCTTAACGAGGAAGAATCACTTAATGAACTTTACCCTTGGATTGAAAGCGTGATGCAAGCCAATGGTTATTCATACGAGCTCCTATTTATTGACGATGGTAGCACAGATGGCTCATGGAATATAATTGAAAAACTAGCTAAGGAAAACCCAGCGGTTAAGGGAATTCGCTTTCAAAAAAACTACGGTAAGTCGCAAGCCTTACACGCCGGTTTTGCAATGACTCACGGCGATGTAATTATAACAATGGACGCCGATTTGCAGGACAATCCTGAAGAAATTCCAGAACTGTACAACATGATTACCGAAGATGGTTTTGACCTTGTTTCGGGATGGAAAAAGAAACGATATGATTCCGTGCTGAGTAAAAACTTACCTTCAAAACTCTTTAACTATGCCGCACGAAGAACCTCTGGCGTAAAACTGCACGACTTTAATTGTGGGCTAAAAGCCTATAGAAAAGAAGTGGTTAAAACCATTGAAGTAACAGGCGATATGCACCGTTATATTCCCGTTTTGGCCAAAAATGCAGGGTTTAGCAAGATTTCTGAAAAACCCGTACTCCACCAGGCCAGAAAATATGGAACCACCAAGTTTGGCGCTGAACGTTTTATTAGAGGCTTTTTAGATTTAATCACCATTTGGTTTTTATCCACTTTTGGAAAGCGGCCCATGCACCTGTTTGGCGCTTGGGGAGCAGTAATGTTGGTTATTGGGTTTCTGCTTACCCTATATCTGGGCATTGATAAATTGTTTTTAAATCCAGATGGAAGGCTTATCGCTGAACGCCCACAATTCTTTATTGCCCTAACTGCTATGATTTTGGGAACGCAACTTTTTTTAGCCGGATTTCTAGGCGAATTGATATTGCGAAGCAAAAAAGATTCCCAGAATTATATTATTAAAGAGCAAGTATAGTAAGTAAAGTATATTTTTATGTTGTGGTGCATTTAAGAGCAACTTTCTGGAAAATCTAAAATTTCTATTTTAAATCCAAAATTTAGATTACATTTGTATCTAAATGGATACATTCTAAATGATTATTACCGAAAAAACAACTGAATTTGATAAGTGGATTAGGAAGCTAAAAGACATTAGAGCGAAATCTAAAATACTCTTCCGAATTCAGAAACTCGAAACCGATGAGCATTTTGGAGATTGTAAACCTGTTGGAGATGGAATTAGCGAAATGCGAATTAATTATGCAAAAGGCTATCGCGTGTATTTCAAAGAAAAAGAAAGCAAAATCGTTATTCTTTTAATTGGCGGAGATAAATCAAGTCAGCAAAAGGATATCGAGAAAGCGAAAAAAATATGGAACAGAATAAAAAATGATTGATATGGCAACTACAAAATTTGATATTGCGGACTATTTGGACAGCGAAGAAATGATTGCTGAATATCTAAATACAGTTCTTGAAGACGGAGAAAGTTCTGATTTGATTGTGGCAATTGGACATATTGCAAAGGCAATCGGAATGACTAAAATTGCGGAAAAAACTGGAATGAGCAGACCAAGTCTTTACAAAGCTCTATCTGATGGAGCGAAACCACAATTCGGAACAATAATGAAAGTGCTAAAAGCTATTGGCGGACAAATAAATGTGAAACCAATGTCAGCGTAGAAAAACGCACCACAATAACTAAGCATTCGTGTGGTCGGAACGACCTAACATGAATGCAGTGTTGACTGAACCGGTGTAAGTCGATTTGCCTCTATGGGGATTGGTCTGTTTTGGGATGGGTTTTCAGGAGTTGGTTGTTCCGGTTTTGGTTATATCGGTCTCCTTTATTGCTAAGGAATGGAAAAGCTTATTACGTTTTGTGGTCTCCCTCCGCTGTTTTTCAGTTCTTTTGGACGATTTTCTTCCCCCGAAGTTTCGGGGTGGCCATAGCTTTCCCATTACGCTGGGATCTGCGTTTTTAGATAGGTCTGTTCATTTGTTTTTTGATCTGCTCCCGTCAATCATTAGGTGGGCCTCGAGCTAAAAAGGTTGCAATGGTAACGAGGTTTCCTTTTTTACACTACCCTTCCCCACTCTCTAAGCTTACTTTTTACCAGCAACTGCGAAGACTAAAAAGCTTTTTAAAGCACATATATGTCAAAATCTTAAAAAGCAGCATATAAATACCTATTTTTGCACTTTTAATTTAAGCAAATGATATACGTAGATCCAAAGACTTTAACCCGTGTAAACAAATGGCTCACTCCTTTTTTCGACACAAAAACGCAAGCCGAGATTAAGGAAATGATTGCCAACGACCCCGAAGGTCTGGAAGACAGCTTTTATAAAAACCTAGCCTTTGGAACAGGTGGCATGCGCGGAATAATGGGCCACGGCGACAATAGAATCAATAAATATACCTTGGGGAAAAACACCCAAGGGCTTTCAAATTACCTAAATAAACAATTTCAAAACCAAGAAATTAAAGTTGCAATAGCTTACGATTGTCGCCACAACAGTAAGAAATTTGCAAAAATTGTAGCCGATGTTTTTTCTGCCAATAACATTAAGGTTTTTCTCTTTTCAGAGTTACGGCCTACACCAGAGCTTTCCTTTGCCGTTAAACACTTAGACTGTCAGGCAGGAATCGTTTTAACAGCGTCGCACAATCCGCCAGAATACAACGGCTATAAAGTGTATTGGGAAGATGGCGGCCAATTGGTGCCACCGCAAGACGGCGATATTATTGCTGAAATAAATTCACTTCAATACGAAGACATAAAGTTTGAGGCCAATGAAGGCTTAATTAAAAGTATAGACACCCAAGTAGATCAAGCCTTTGCAAAAGCTTCAGTTAAAAACGGAACTTTTAATACTTCACAAGCGGCAAAAGACAACTTAAAAATTGTTTTCACCTCCCTTCACGGAACTTCAATAACCATGGTTCCTGATGTATTGGAAGCAGCCGGTTATAAAAATGTTTCCATCGTTACGGGACAAGCAGAACCCAATGGCGATTTCCCTACGGTAAAATCTCCAAATCCTGAAGAGCCCGCTGCCTTAAAAATGGCACTGGACCTCGCAGAAAAAGAACATGCAGATATTGTAATTGGAACCGACCCAGACTGCGACCGATTAGGCATTGCGGTTAGAAACAACAATAACGAAATGGTGCTGCTAAACGGCAATCAAACCATGGTGTTAATGACGCATTTTCTTTTAGAGCAGTGGCAAAAAGCGGGAAGACTGAATGGAAAACAGTTTGTTGCTTCAACCATCGTTTCAACCCCAATGGTAGAAAAAGTAGCTAATCATTTTAACGTAAAATACATTGAGGGCCTAACTGGCTTTAAGTGGATTGCAAAAATGATAAAAGATTTTCCCGAGTTAGAATTCATTGGTGGCGGCGAAGAGAGTTTTGGATATTTGGTAGGCGATTTTGTTCGCGATAAAGATGCCGTTACCGCTACCCTATTGGCTTGCGAAATTGCCGCACAAAAGAAAAATGCCGGCAGTAGCATGTTTCAGTATATGGAAGAAACCTATAATGAATTCGGAAATTATCGAGAGCATTTAATTTCGGTTACAAAAAAAGGTAAACAAGGTGCCGAGGAAATTTCAGCGATGATGAAAACACTTCGCGAAAACCCCTTTACTGAGATTGCCGGAAATAAAGTAGTGCGTTTAGACGATGTTTTAAAAAATGAAACAACAGATTTTAACACCCAGCAAACCTCAGCTTTAAACCTTCCAAAGTCCAATGTATTGGTCTATTACACGGAAGACGGCAGTAAAATTGCAGCCCGTCCAAGCGGCACCGAACCCAAAATAAAGTTCTACATTAGCGTAAACACGAAGGAAAAAGATAACTTTGAAGAAATACTTCAGAAAAAGATAGACGCTATTGCTGCACAACTAAACATTAGTTAATGAATTATTTCAAAAAAGTATTAAGTTACGTTTTACCTTATAAAAGGTTCGCTTTCCTGAATATATTTTTTAATATTCTATATGCTTTATTCAGCACCCTTTCATTTGTGGCGCTTATTCCGGTTTTCGAAATTATATTCAGCAAAAATCGAGACTTAGGCCCAAAACCCGTTTATGAAGGAATTTCAAGTATAAAAGATTATTTCCAAGAGTCTTTAAACTACATTATTCTAGATAACATCAATAAGCACGGCGAGTTTAAGGTGCTTATGTATATGGTAGGTATTATTATTTCGCTGTTTTTATTAAAGAACTTGAGTAATTACTTGGCCATGTTCTACTCTACTTTTATGCGAAATGGAGTTTTAAGAGACCTTAGAAATGAGCTATACCGGAAAGTGATTAGCTTTCCTTTGGCGTTTTATTCTGAAAAAAGAAAAGGCGATACAATCTCGCGCCTTAGTGGTGATGTAGATGAAGTGAAAAACTCGGTGCTATCTGTTTTAGAAATGATTGTTCGCGAACCCTTAACCATAATTACCTCTTTAATAGTAATGCTGGTAATAAGTCCGAAATTGACTTTATTTGTATTCCTATTTCTACCAATTTCTGGCTTTTTAATTTCTAAAATTGGCAAATCATTAAAAAAACGTTCCTTAAGAGTACAGGAAGAGCAAGGTGTTTTTCTTTCCATTTTAGAAGAAACCATGGGCGGCTTGCGTATTATAAAAGCATTTCATGCTGAACATATTTTTCAGGAAAAGTTTGAACAAAGCAACCAGCGCTTTTACCATCATTCTAATAAAGTAACAAACCGTCAGAATCTCGGTTCCCCCGTAAGTGAGCTTCTTGGAATTATCACTATTGGAATTTTGTTGGTATTTGGCGGATACTTAGTGTTTATTGATCGCTCCCTAGAAGCTAGTTTTTTTATTGGATACATTACCTTAGCCTACAATATTTTAACCCCAGCAAAAGCTATTGCCAAAGCTAGTTACTCTATAAAACGAGCCGATGGTTCAGCAAAACGTATTTTTGAATTGCTTGAGACTAAAAACACAATTACCGATATTGAAAACCCAGTTACTAAAGAAGAGTTTGATGATGTTATTTCCATTAAGGATATTTCGTTTAAATATGAAGATCAATATGTGTTAAAAAACTTCTCTTTAGATATTCCGAAAGGAAAAACTGTAGCCCTCGTTGGTCAATCGGGAAGTGGAAAAAGCACCATTGCCAATCTATTAACCCGTTTTTACGATGTAAACGAAGGAAGCATCGAAATTGACGGAGTAGATATAAAAAACATCTCAAAAAAATCGCTACGTGGTTTAATGGGCATTGTTTCGCAGGATTCCATTCTTTTTAACGATTCTGTAGCCGATAACTTAAAGCTTGGAAAACCACATGCCTCTGATGCCGAATTATTAGAAGCTGCCGAAATAAGCAACTCATATGAGTTTATAAAAGACCTTCCCGAAAGCTTTGAGACCAATATTGGGGACAGTGGTAATAAATTAAGTGGCGGACAAAAACAACGTCTGAGCATTGCGCGTGCCGTTCTTAAAAACCCACCGATCATGATTTTAGACGAAGCCACTTCTGCCCTAGATACCGAAAGTGAACGCTTGGTACAGGACGCATTAGAGAAAATGATGAAAAACAGAACATCAATTGTCATTGCTCACAGACTATCTACTATTCAGAACGCCGACAACATTGTGGTCCTTTCCAAAGGTGAAATTGTAGAGCAAGGTAAACACCAAGAGCTTTTAGCATTAAAAGGCGTTTATTACAGTTTGGTAGAGATGCAATCACTTGCCTAGTTCCTACCCCTAATTAAACTATTCCTTCGTACTTTAGTCCAAGTTAATAATTGCACAAAGTGGTTGAAGAAAAAGAACTGGTAGCGGCATTACAGACCGAAGCGGAAAAAGAAGCCGCCTTCAGGCAATTGGTTACGGAATACAAGCAACGGCTTTACTGGCAGATACGGAATATGGTTCTGGATCATGAAGACGCCGATGACGTGCTTCAAAATACTTTTATAAAAATTTTTCGCAATATAAATTCCTTTAAGGGCGATAGCAAGCTTCACACCTGGATGTACCGAATAGCGGCAAACGAATCCATCACTTTTCTCAATAAAAAAGCGAAGCGCAATAATATTACCCTAGAAGAAGTAAAAGACAACGCCCTTCGCAACCTTGAAAGTGATGTGTATTTTGAAGGTGATGCCATCCAGTTGCAGTTTCAAAAAGCCATTGCCACACTACCCGAAAAACAACGGCTGATCTTTACTATGAAATATTTTGAAGACCACACTTTTAAGGAACTTTCTGAAATTTTAGAAACATCTGTCGGCGGACTCAAAAGCAGCTACCACATTGCAGTAAAAAAAATTACAGCGTTTATAAAAACCAATGAAACTTTATAACATATTAATAGTCAAATATTAAAGTGAAGCAAAAAAATAACATACCGCATTATAAAGTTCCAGAAGATTATTTTAAAGACTTTGAGGAGCAGCTTTTTAGTAAGGTTTTAGAGGAAAAGCTACCCAAAATCAATGGCTTCTCAGTACCAAAAGGATATTTTGAAGCTTATGAGGAGCGTATTTTAGATGCAGTTACGGTTTCAGAAAAACCGACTAAAACAATTTCTTTATTTCCGAAGAAATACTTTAGTTATGCGGCAGCTATTGCGGCTTGTATGATTATTGGGTTATCAATTTTTAACACGGCCACTGAACGGCAAAATTTAGATACCTTACAATGGTCTGCGGTTGACACCTACATTGAAGAAGGAAATCTAAATTTAGATTTATATGAGCTCACAACCATGCTGGAATATTCAGATATTTCGGGTGTGGGAAATGAAAATTGGGAAATCTCCCAGGACGATTTAGAAGAATATCTTTTTGAAGATATAGATTCAGAACCCTTAATAGAAGAACCATGAAGAAGTTGTTGATAATACTACTATTTTCCACGTTAAGCCTACAAGCTCAGCAAAAGAAACACGAAAAAATAAAGGCGCTTAAAACAGCGTATATTACCGAGAAGCTAGACTTAACCTCTTCAGAAGCAGAAAAATTCTGGCCCGTTTATAACCGTTTTAGCGAAAAACTACACACCCTAAAAGTACGCGAACACAAAGAAATATATAGAAAGTTACGCGATGGAATTGAAACCTTAAGCGATGCAGAAGCAAATAAACTCATTGATGAAAACCAATCTATTGAAACAAGCGAAATGGAGCTGCGCCAGCAAATGACAGACCAGTTACGAAAAGTGATTTCACCCAAAAAGATAATTCTCCTAAAAAAAGCAGAACACGATTTTAAGCGGAAGCTACTTCAAAAATACAGACACGGAAAAGAAAAGAGAAAGTCATAAAAAAAGCCCCAAAACGGGGCTTTTTCTAATTTAAATGCATTGGATTACATAGCACCCCACTCTTTTAGAGACTTTTCGTTTAGTGCAATATAGTCGCTATTCTTAGCTTCTTTAGATAACCTTAAAGATTCCTTTGCCGCTTTAATTGCTCCATCCTTATCTCCTGCCTTAGCATAGATCAAAGACTTTTGACGCAATTGATAAAACTTTGGTTCTTTAGTTAACTCCATGGCTTTATCCATCCAAGTTTTTGCCTGGTTTATGTCTTTTCCCGCTTCAAAATAATACATAGCAGCAGCGTAGTATTCACCTGCTCCCGGACCGTTCATCACACGTTTAATACTTGAAGTTACAGCTGCATCGGTATTAAATTTAATTGGCACACCTACGTAAGTTTTATCCCAAAGCATACCTAAAGTAACAGCGTCATACGCTAAATCGTCAAACGACATTGTAAAGGATTCAAAACGCTTAGTTAGCGGAGCTGGTTTTACAGAAACTTGAGCCACAATCTTGCTGTTATCAAGTTTTTTTGGAGCACCCCAATTGTTTATGTCGTTATAAAAATAAACTTCCCAATTTGAAACTCCTGGTTTGGTGAAAATTGCATACGAACCCGCAGAAACTTTCTTACCGCCAATTTCTACGTCATTACTAAATGTAATTGTTGTATTGGTATTGGCACCTGTACGCCATATAGCGTCATAAGGAACAAGTTCGCCAAAAATTGCTCTACCCTTCATTGAAGGTCTAGAGTATTCAAGGGTAACATCGGTTAGCCCAACTTTTTGTTCAATTTTTTGGAACGGACTTGGTTGTGGCGTTTTAATTTGGGCTTGAGATCCCACCGTCAATATGAAGGCAGAAAAAAGCAAAATAATCTTTTTCATGGTTGTAGTTTTTAAATAAATATAGTTTTTACGAAGGTAGTGTTTGAATTAATTCTAATTTGTTAATATAAACCTAAAAAACGCTCTTGAACACAAGCCAACAATCAATTATAAGTCCATACTTTATGCAACCCAAGCAAGAGATGTTAATTTTTTGTTTAATCTTTTTGTAAGAATGTAAAACAAACTAGTTTTAGATCGAATTAAAAATGAAAAGATACAAACTGTTCTGAGGCTCTTTAGGTTAGAGTTGAGAAATAAAATTTCTAATTAGTCGTGTCCGACTAAGATATAAGACCGCTGCGCTGAAAGACATAAGACGTAAGACTTGCTTTTTAATTGATAAATTTTGATGCTAAGTATAATAGTATGCTGTCATTAAATAAAAAATATTCTAATTGCCTATTATCTGTGACTCAACAAATTTTCTCACTCTTTTAATCGGACACTAATGATTTCTAATAGTAACACCTACAGGTTAGTACGTATGAAGAACAATCTTTTAACAAAATTGCATAATCCAAGCCTTGAATGAAAATTTATACCTTACAAGCAAAGCAAAATCTACCAATATCCATAGATGAAGCCTGGTCTTTTTTATCAGACCCCAAAAACCTTAAAGTCATAACACCAGACTACATGGGCTTTAACATTAAATCTGGCGCAGATAGACCCATGTTTGCCGGACAGATTATTGAGTATATTGTTACTCCAATTTTAGGAATAAAGACAAAATGGGTAACCGAAATTACACACTCCCAAGACAAAAGCTATTTTGTTGACGAACAACGCTTTGGTCCCTATGCCCTTTGGCATCACAAACATTTTATTAAAGAAATAGACGGAGGCGTTGAAATGGAAGATTTACTACATTACAAACTCCCTTTTGGAATATTAGGACAAATGGTACATCCCTTTTTAGTGAAACCAAAGTTGAATGAAATTTTTGAATACCGAAAAAACAAACTCAATGAGCTTTTCGGAACCCTATAATCTCGAAGAAATACTATGAAAAAAAATATTTTATTAATCGGTGGATCTTACGGAATAGGTGCATCAATTCCAACAAGATTAAAGGATAAGCATCACGTTTATATAGCCGCTAGAACAAATAAAAATATTCCTGAAGCGGTTCATTATATTGAATTTGATGCTCTAAAAGATGATGTAACCCGATTAGATTTGCCTGAAAAGCTTCATGGATTGGTTTACTGTCCTGGAAGTATTAACTTAAAGCCTTTTAAAATGATGGGCAATCAAGTATTTTTAGACGACATGGAAGTCAATTTTCATTCCTTACAGCGGGTTGTTCACGGATTGCTTCCGAAGTTAAAAAACTCAGATCAGGCAAGTTTGGTTTTCTTTAGTAGTGTAGCGGCTCAAGTTGGTATGCCGTTTCACACCAGTGTAGCGGCGGCCAAAGGTGCCATAGAAGGTTTCGCAAAAGCGCTGGCTGCCGAATATGCCCCCAATTTTAGAGTAAATGTTATTGCACCCTCACTAACCGACTCTCCTTTAGCTTCAAAATTGCTAAACAGCGATTCAAAAAAAGAAAAAATGGCAGAGCGCCATCCCTTAAAAAAAGTGGGATCAACCCAAGACATTGCCGCAATGGCCAGTTTTCTTCTCAGTGAAGACGCCAAATGGATTACAGGTCAGGTTTTAGGCGTTGACGGCGGACTTTCAACATTAAATACCCATTAAGTTTTGACAGAAAAAGTAAATATATTTTGGTTTCGAAGAGATCTGCGTATCGATGATAATATAGGTTTTTATAAAGCTCTAAATGGAAAATATCCGGTGCTGCCTCTATTTATTTTCGATTCAGAAATACTAAACGAACTTCCTAAAGACGACGCACGGGTTAGCTTTATTTCAGAAACACTTCAGAAAATGCGCAATACATTGCAAAAGCATGGCAGTAGTATTGCTATCTACCATGGAAAACCAGAAGTTGTTTTTAAGGAAATACTCAATACATTCCAGGTTCAAAATGTAATTACAAATCGAGATTATGAGCCGTACTCAAAAACACGAGATACCGCGATAGAAGCTTTACTTTCCAAAAAAGATATTGGGTTTTATACGTTTAAGGATCAGGTGATTTTTGAAAAAGACGAAGTGGTGAAAGGCAATGGCGATCCATATATTGTTTATACGCCCTATATGAAGGTCTGGAAAGAAAAATTCAGGAACGAATACAAAGAAAAGATTTATTATACTTCAGAAGTTATTGACAATCTGCATCAAGACTCAAGGTTACCAAATCTTTCCCTTACCGATATTGGGTTTAAAAAATCTAAGATAGAAATTCCTGAATACGATGTAACGCCAACTACGATACAAGCCTATGAAGAAAAAAGAAACTTCCCATCACAAGATGCCACTTCACACCTAGGGCCGCACTTGCGTTTTGGTACGGTTAGTATTCGGAAAATGCTAAAAAAAGCAACTTCGGAAAAAAATGAAGTGTTTTGGCAGGAGTTAATTTGGAGGGAGTTTTTTATGCAAATATTATGGCACTTCCCTGAAACAGTTAAAAACGCCTTTAAAAAGAAATACGACCGAATTGAATGGCGCAACAACCCAACAGAATTTGAAGCCTGGAAAGCCGGAAAAACTGGATACCCAATGGTAGATGCCGGTATGCGCGAACTGAACAAAACAGGATATATGCACAATAGGGTGCGAATGGTTGTTGCCAGTTTTTTATGCAAACACCTTTTGATAGATTGGCGATGGGGTGAAGCCTATTTTGCCGAAAAACTGTTAGATTATGAAATGGCTAGCAATGTGGGCAATTGGCAATGGGCGGCTGGAAGTGGTGTAGATGCCGCGCCATATTTCAGAATTTTTAATCCCACTACCCAGATTGAAAAATTTGACAAGGATTATAAATATATTAAAAATTGGATCCCAGAATTTGAAACAAATCACTACCCGCAAAAGATTGTTGACCATAAAGAGGCTCGAGAGCGTTGCCTAAGGGTTTATAAGGCAGCGGTTTCGCAATAGAAAGTGTTCTAGCTTTTATTGTTAAAAAAAATGTAAATGAAGGCTAAATTTATGCTATACTGAACAATTTTACTACTCTTGCAGAGTTAAGTTAAGCAGTATAACAAACCCGACGCTATGAAAAAGATTCTATTTTTAACCATCCCCCTACTTTTAGTTGTGTTTCAAGCAACGGCGCAAGACGACTCCGTTGAAGTAAGAAAAAACACATTAAAAGATCAAATGGAAAAGGCATTTGATAAAAGCAACAGTTACCAAGAATATAAGGTAATTAAAAAGACACAACTTGCTACCTTAAAGCGAAACATTCTAGATTCCGTTGGCAACTTGGAGCAGCGTATAAATACTCAGGAAAAAGAGCTAGGACTTCAAAATAACGAAATAGATTCACTTCGTCAAAACTTAAAGCAGACCCAAGAAAACTTAGTTACTTCACAAGAAAAAGAAAACGGTATCGAAGTTTTGGGAATTCAAACTTCAAAATCAACCTACAATACAGTAATGTGGAGCATTATCCTCTTTTTAGTATTGATGACCGCTTTTCTATTTTACCGATTCTTAAATAGTCATAAGGTCACAAATTCAGCTCAACTTAAAATGGCTGAGATGGAAATAGAAATGGAAGATTATCGCAGAAACAGTCTAGAGCGTGAACAAAAGTTACGCAGAAAACTTCAGGATGAAATCAATAAAAATAGAAAGGCTTAATTTGAAGAGGCGTTTCTAGTAATTTTAGCCCCTATTTTCCGAAGTCTTTCGTCTATATTTTCATACCCCCTATCAATCTGTTCAATATTATGGATGGTGCTGGTTCCCTGCGCCGAAAGTGCAGCTATAAGTAGCGAAACCCCTGCTCTAATATCTGGCGAAACCATTGTTGTTGCCTTAAGATTAGATTTAAAGTTGTGCCCTATAACCGTAGCGCGGTGTGGATCGCAAAGAATAATCTTAGCCCCCATATCTATTAGTTTATCAACAAAAAACAAACGGCTTTCAAACATTTTTTGATGAATGAGCACACTGCCTTTTGCCTGTGTACATACCACAAGAACAATACTTAAAAGGTCTGGTGTAAATCCTGGCCAAGGTGCATCGGCTACCGTAAGGATAGAGCCGTCTATATAACCTTGAATTTCGTACTCTTCCTGTGCTGGAATATGAATATCGTCGCCTTTTTTCTCCAGTTTTATCCCTAGTTTTCTAAAGGTATCGGGTATTAAACCCAAGTTTTCCCAACTCACGTCCTTAATGGTTATTTCGCTTTGGGTCATTGCAGCAAGACCAATCCAACTGCCAATCTCTATCATATCTGGCAAAACGCGATGGGTACAACCTCCAAGACTTTTCACACCTTCAATTACTAAAAGGTTTGAGGCTACTCCGCTTATTTTGGCGCCCATGGAATTTAGCATTTTACAAAGCTGCTGTATGTAAGGCTCGCAAGCCGCATTATAAATGGTAGTGGTCCCTTCGGCCATCACTGCAGCCATAATAATATTTGCCGTTCCAGTTACCGAGGCTTGATCTAACAGCATGTAGGTTCCTTTAAGACCGTTAGGTGCTTCCACGCCATAAAACCGATCTTCTTTATTATACCTAAACGCTGCACCAAGCTTTATAAACCCTTCAAAATGTGTGTCTAGCCTTCTTCGGCCTATTTTATCGCCTCCCGGTCTAGGAATATATCCCTTACCAAAACGAGCCAAAAGTGGCCCTACAATCATTATTGATCCGCGAAGTGAACTTCCTTCTTTTTTAAAAAGCTCAGATTCCAGGTATTCTAGGTTTAATTCGTCGGCAATAAAGGCATATTTACCTTTACCGAGTTTTTGGATTTTCACTCCCAAATTCTCTAAAATACCAATGAGTTTATTAATGTCGAGTATGTCTGGAATGTTATCAATCACCACTTTCTCTGGTGTTAATAATACTGCGCAAAGAATTTGTAAGGCTTCATTTTTGGCACCTTGGGGCGTTATCTCACCTTTTAGTTTGTGCCCGCCTTCTATCTGGAAAGTTCCCATGTTTAAAGCTTGTAAATTTTAATGACGTTTACGTCCGCGATGGCTGCCAGATTTGTAGTTTTTCTTACTGGAGCTAGAGCTATATCGCTTTTTATTTTTTAATAAGTTTGAGGCATCTCTTAAATCTTCATCACTGTTTTTAAGGTTTATTTTTCCTTCAGACAGTTCATAAAGATGCGAGAAAATAACATCGTCCGCTACGGTATCCCTATTCCAATTAAGAAAACATTTTTTCATATGATTGGCTATAGTAAGGATTAGGCCTTCTTTTTTATCACCTTCCTCCCATTTAACAGCTACATCAATCATTCTTTTAATATTGTTGCCATAAAACCGATACTTTGGGTGGTTTTGCGGATAATCAAGCGGATCTGGATGCTCCATAAGTTCTTCCCTAGAAGGTACAGGGAAAGGCGAATCCACATCCAGTTTAAAGTCTGAGATTATAAACAGTTGGTCCCACAGCATGTGTTGAAAATCTGGCACATCTCGTAAATGTGGGTTTAGATTGCCCATTACGTTAATAATGCTCTTCGCCATTTTATTGCGTTCATCTTTATCTTCTTTGGCTACCGCCTGATCTACCATTTTTTGAATATGGCGTCCGTATTCTGGAATAATCAATTTTGGGCGTTCTGTATTATATTCTATTTGGGCTGCTTCTTGCATCAAAATTTATTGTAGTTATTGGGAAAGATTAATTTATTCGGAAAGATTGAAAATCGTTTCAGTGGCAAAATACTAAAAATTATAGCGAAATGACCCCTTCAACTTTAGAAACTTCAAGATATTTTTCAATTACGGCATCTGGAGATCCCATGGTTACCTTTATCGAAACGCTAGTATAGGTTCCTTTTGAAGAATTACGTGTACTTACCTCAGCGTCTGTTTTATCGAAAATAGCTTCTATTTCAGCAATTTTTTCAAGATCGGCCGGAACAATAAACTTGAAAAGATACGGCGCAGGCCATGTAACATCATCTTCAAGTTGTTTTTTTAAGCGTTCGTAAAATTCGGTGGTCTTTTTTTCTTGACTCATTTATATAATAGCTGGATTAGCAACAAAGATACACTTTCATCACAAATATTTATTTACTTACTTTGTACAAAATTATAACTTTTTGAAAACAGAACGAATTGTAATAACAGGTGGTCCTGGATCAGGGAAAACTGCACTAATAAATTACCTGGAAAAACAAGGCCATCATGTAATGCACGAAATTTCTAGGGAAGTCATCTTGGCCGCACAACGGGAAGGGATTTCACAACTCTTTTTAGTAAACCCAATCCTCTTTAGTGAAAGGCTGCTGGAAGGAAGGTTAAAGCAGTTTCAAGAAGGAGAAAGCCTAGAAGCCAAAACATTATTTTACGACCGAGGTTTGCCAGACGTTACAGCTTATATGGATTTTGTAAACACCCATTATCCTAAAGTATTTTCAGAAACTTGTACTACACATAAGTATGATAAAGTTTTTGTATTACCCCCTTGGGAAGAAATTTACGAACAAGACAACGAGCGCTACGAATCTTTTGAAAAAGCCGAAAAACTATTCCATTTTTTAAAAAGCGCCTATGAAAATTATGGATACAAAACCTGCGAAGTACCAGTAGGATCAATAGCCGAACGCGCAAAATTTATTATAGACAGCATCAAACACACATCTTGATAAGTGCACAATCCATCTTGACCAAATATTGGGGCTTTTCCTCCTTCAAACCCATGCAGGAGGAAATAATTACATCTGTATTAGATGGAAAAGATACGGTTGCACTCCTACCCACGGGCGGCGGAAAGTCCTTATGCTTTCAGGTTCCCGCATTGGCCATGGATGGAATTTGCATTGTAGTTTCCCCTTTGATTGCGTTAATGGGCGACCAAGTAAATGCACTAAAAGCGATTGGCATAAAAGCCCTAAAAATAACAGGTGGCATATCTTTTAACGATTTGAATACGCTATTAGACAATGCTCTTTATGGCAATTATAAGTTTTTATACCTTTCTCCCGAACGTTTGCAACAGGAAATAGTTCAAAATTACATTCGGCAGATGAATGTTAACCTCATTGCTGTTGACGAAGCGCATTGTATTTCGCAGTGGGGAAATGATTTTAGACCCGCGTATAAAAACATCACCATTCTCCGTGAGCTTCACCCGCTAGTTCCAATAATTGCGTTAACGGCAACAGCCACCGCTGAAGTTTTGGAAGACACCATTTCAGAATTGAACATGGAACTACCCGCTGTATTTAAAAATTCGTTTGTTAGGGACAATCTTTCCTATCAGGTTTTTAAGGAGGACGATAAGCTTTATAGAACTGAGCAATTATTAAAAAACAATCCTGGTGCGGCAATTGTATATGTTCGAAGCAGAAAAAATACAGTTGAAATAAGCAACCAGCTCAATAGTTTAGGCATTTCGGCGAGCTTTTACCACGGCGGAATTTCAGCAAAGGAAAAGTCGGATAAGCTGGATTCATGGCGAAATGGCAATGTTTCAACCATGGTAGCTACAAATGCTTTTGGAATGGGAATTGACCATCCAGATGTGCGTTACGTTATCCATTTACAAATTCCGGAAAGCATTGAAAGTTATTTTCAAGAAGCCGGACGTGCCGGTAGAGATGGACAATTTGCTTCTGCCGTGCTTTTATATAATGATTACGACAAAATATATGTAAAAAAACAGTTTGTAGCGTCTCTGCCCACTACTTCAGATTTAAAAAGCATTTACAGAAGGTTAAACAATTATTTTCAAATTTCTTATGGCGAAGGCGAATTCACCAAACACAACTTTAGTTTCTCTGAGTTCTGTAAAACATACAAACTCAATACCATACTTACCTATAACGCGCTGAACAGCTTAGACCGATTGGGGATTATTCAACTCTCTCAAGAATTTGGTCGAAAATCCATTCTTCAGTTTGTGATTTCTTCTAAAAAAGTACTGGGATATTTTGAGAAAGATGTGGCAACCTCGGTCATAGGAAAAACTATTCTTAGAATCTACGGCGGTATTTTTGAAATGCCAACGGCAGTAAACCTAGACTTAATAGCCGCTAAGACTGGACAATCTTTAGAGACTATCATTGCTGTTTTAAAGAAGATGGAACGGGATCAAGTTATTGAAATGACGTTACAGATAACCGATGCCACACTTACGTTTCTGGTTCCGCGGGAAGATGACAAAACAATAAACACAATTTCAAGAGAAGTGGAGGCTCTTAACCAAAAGAAAAAAGCTCAGGTTCATGCCGTACTTCATTACCTAGCGAATACCAAAACCTGCCGAAGCCTACAATTGGTTTCTTACTTTGGTGAAACAACGGCGGAGGTTTGCGGAGTCTGTTCGGTTTGTAACTTGCAACATCCCAACCCCTCCAAAAAAGAACTACAGGCAATAGCCAAAAAAATAGTCACCATACTAGGAGACGAATATTTAACCTCTCGGGAAATTTCTGAAAGACTTACATTTGCTGAAGCTAACATCATAAAGGTCTTGGGGCTTTTAATGGACACCGAGCGAATTAAGAAAAACATGAGAAATCAATATTACCTAAATTAAAACAAATGTCGAAAGCCTTAAGAATTGTATTTATGGGAACTCCCGAATTTGCTGTGGGAGTTCTAGAGAAAATGATAGCCTCTGGAAAAAATGTTGTAGGCGTAATTACAGCTCCCGATAGACCTGCGGGCCGTGGCAGAAAGTTGATGGCATCTGCGGTAAAAAAATATGCAATTTCAGAAAATCTTCCGGTGCTTCAGCCAACAAACTTAAAAGAGAAAGCTTTTTTAAAAGAACTGAAAGCCTTAAATGCAAACCTTCAAGTGGTTGTTGCCTTTAGAATGCTTCCTAAGCAAGTGTGGCAAATGCCAGAATATGGCACTTTTAACCTTCACGCTTCGCTACTGCCACAATATAGAGGTGCTGCCCCCATAAATTGGGCTATTATCAATATGGAGGAAAAAACTGGAGTGACTACTTTTTTTATTGATGAAAAAATTGATACTGGCGAGATTATCGCAAACAAACCGGTGTTGATCAAAAATGATGAAACCGCAGAAACGCTTCACGATAAGTTAATGGCAACAGGAAGTAATTTGGTCTTGGAAACACTCACGCTTATTGAAAGCGGACAGGCCAATCCAAAACCACAACCCCAGAACAATGCGTTAAAAGACGCTCCAAAGCTTACACCTGAAAACACAAGAATTGATTGGCAAAAACCAGGCGCTCAAATTGAAGCATTTATAAGAGGGCTTACCCCATACCCCGTAGCCTGGTCTATTTTATTGAATACCGGTGAAAAGCTAAAAGCCAAGATTTACAGCGCAGATTTTGAAAAGGTGCAGCACGACAAAACAATAGGACAGATTGAGACCTCTAAAAAAGAATTAAAAGTAGCTTGTTTAGATGGCTATATACGAATTAAGGAGATTCAGCTACCGGGAAAACGGAAAATGGAGGTTTCAGCACTTTTGAATGGCTATAATTTTTCTAACGAGGCAAAACTAATGTAAACCCTTATCAACACTGATTTTGTCTAAAACAACGAAATAACGCTCATTTTTGTTAACAAACTCCCAAAGTTATTAACAAAAAAGTGGATTTACTGCGTGGTTACTTGCCTAGCCGGATAATCCTACTAAATTTGTAGAGCAATTAATCGAAGTTTAACCAACAATTTAATTTAAACAAAATTATGAACAAATCAGATTTAATCGATGCAATGGCAGCTGATGCCGGAATTACTAAAGCTGCTGCTAAGAAATCACTAGAATCTTTCTTAGGCAACGTAGAAAAATCCCTTAAAAAAGGAGATAGAGTTTCTCTTGTAGGTTTCGGATCTTGGTCAGTTTCTAGAAGAGCTGCTAGAGAAGGTAGAAACCCACAAACAGGTAAGACAATCCAAATTGCTGCAAAAAATGTAGTAAAATTCAAAGCAGGTTCAGATTTACAGAGTAGCGTAAATTAATTGTAAATAAAGTTTACAATATAAAAGTTCTTTTTCCCATTTAAATGGAAAAAAGAACTTTTTTTAGTTAGCTGACACTTAGTTATTTGTGATTTTGTAAGATATTTACATATTTACTCGTAAAATCATAAGCTTAATATCCGTTTGCTAAGTTTTTGGTATTATAGAAATAATTACTTAGATTTATTTTATCAAAATCAACTTATGACCACTTTAAAACCAGCGAAAGGCCTTCTATTAGTTGCAGAGCCATCCATTATCGGGGATGTATCCTTTAACCGTTCTGTGGTATTATTGGCCGAATATAACCAAAGTGGATCTGTTGGGTTTATCTTAAACAAGCCATTACATTATAAACTTAGGGATTTTGTTCCAGGGATAAACTCAGAGCTTCCTGTGTATAACGGTGGCCCAGTTGAGCAAGACAATCTTTACTTTATTCATTCCATTCCAGATATTATACCCGGCAGTATTGAAATATCCAACGGTATTTATTGGGGTGGGGATTTTAGTGCAATCATAGATTTACTCGAAAAAGATCAATTAAAAAAAGATCAAATTCGATTTTTTCTGGGATATTCCGGCTGGGAAGAAAATCAGTTAGAACATGAGCTTAAAGTTAACAGCTGGATAGTAGCGCCAAACAGCTACAACAACTCCTTAATAGGAAAAACCAATACCAACTTCTGGAAAGAAAAAATGATTGAGTTTGGAGGAGACTACCTGTTATGGTCTAATGCACCAGAGAATCCCACCTTAAACTAATCCATCTTCGCTCTTACGTTTAGCTTCAAAATTAACTCCTTTGCGTTTTTGTTTCCATATTGCTTATCACCGAATTTAGAGACCGGAACTATACCTTGAATTATATTTGTAATAAACAACTCATCGGCTTCCTGTAGTTCTACAAGTGCAATTGAAGTTTCTTCTAAGGTATAACTAGGCATTTCATTTATAATAGCAATAATCTGTTTTCGTAAAATACCATTTATGCAACCATCAGTTAATGGCGGTGTTTTTATTTTATTTCCTGATACCAAAAAAATATTCCCGTTAAGCGCTTCAACTAACTTTGAGTTTTCGTTCAAAAGCAAACAATTTTGAAACTCATGCTCTCGTGCATAAATTCCGCCCAGGATATTGATAAGTCTGTTGCTGGTTTTTAAAGTTGAAATTAAACCACTGGTAATACAATGTTCTTTATAAATGGTTACTTTGCAAGGGGCTTCATTTAAAAGGTAGAATGAAGTAGGCAAAGCTTCGCAAGAAATCACATATTCAATCTCATTTGTTTTTGGCGTGTATTTTCCGCCGGTCTTCCGCCACACCAGTAGTTTTACTCGTACACCGCTCTCTGCTATTCCCGCAAACTTAATCGTTTTTAGAACCTCAGCCTTAAGGAAATTCTTTGAAAAATTGGATGGAATTTCCATTTTTAGAACTTCCATCGAATTTGTTAATCGGGAATAATGATCTTCCCAAAAGTAAATTTTTTCTTCTGAAATACGTAAAGTTTCAAAAACTGCATCGCCATAGTTTAGGCCCCGGTTATCAGTATAAACCGTTGCATCTTCAGCTTGTAACAGATTTCCGTTTAAGTTTATCATAAAAAAAACCGTCTGTTTTGTAAGACGGTTTAAAGATATTATATTTTTTTACTTTTATTACGTAGAACCTAGAATTTGCTTTAGGTCAGAAACCATATTCTCCCATAACATTTTCCCTTCATCTACCTCATCTTCCTCGGCAAAATCGGTTATCATTAACGATACGTCTTTGGTAATTTCATCTACCTGGATACGCAGTTCAAAATAGTAGTCTTCTCCTTCGTCTTCAATCCATCTAAACTTAATGCGTTCCGGACTTTTTTTACTTAAAAGTTTTGCCTTTTCTTCACTTCCTTCCCATATAAAGTTATAGAACTCTCCACGGGAATTCACGTTGTCAGCATACCACTCTGATAAGCCTGAAGGTGTTGATATATATTGGTATAACAATGAAGGTGAAACCTGAATAGGAAACTCCATTTCATATTTAATTTTATCTTCCATAGCACTCTATTAGTTGCTGCCCAATATATATATATTAATCCTAAACTCAAATTAAAGATTGAAAATATTTCATTTTAAGAGCTTTTATTTTTTTAAAATAATTTCCTTAAAAATAGAACGTAATGTTTGCGTCAGATAATTTTGTTTTTATCTTTGCAGCCGCTTAGGTAAAATATTTCGTTATGGATATGAGCCTAAACCGTACTACGTAGCTCGTTTAAAGAGCAAGAGTTGAAGTATGGTGATTTTGAAAGCATGGCGAGGTAGCTCAGCTGGTTAGAGCGTCGGATTCATAACCCGGAGGCCTCGGGTTCAAGTCCCGATCTCGCTACGAAAACCCCTTGAAAATATTTCTTGGGGTTTTTTTATGGATAATACTGAAGCTATAGTATATCTTCCAGAACCCTTATTGCTTCAGAAACTTTGTTAATGCATCAAAATCAATAACTGACTGCTCCCCACTTTTCATATTTTTAAGCGTATAAGATTGCTCTGCCATCTCTTTATCTCCAGCTAAAATGGTAAAGGGAATATTTCTCTTATCGGCATACCCCATTTGCTTCCCCATTTTTGCGGCATCAGGATACATTTCAACCTTAACACCCAATTTACGTAGGCTTGTAATGGCTTTCATGGCATACAAGGCTTCCTTTTCGCCAAAATTTATAAAAAGTGCATCGCTATTTTCCGAAACGGTTTCAGGGAACAATTTTAGCTCTTCCATAACCAGGTAAATCCTATCCAGACCGAAAGAAATACCCATGCCGCTCATGTTTTTCAATCCAAATATTCCGGTAAGGTCGTCGTATCTTCCGCCGCCGCCAATGCTTCCCATATTCACTTTTTCGGGTGCGGCAACCTCAATTATAGCACCTGTGTAATAATTTAAGCCACGGGCAAGGGTAACGTCAATTTGCAATCTTGATGTCTGTAAGCCTAATGTTTCGATGTTTTTTGCTATAAACTCTAGCTCTGCAATACCTTTCATTCCCACTTCGGAAGCATGAAGCATTTCCGTCAAAGACTTTATTTTTTCCACATTACTTCCTGTAAATGAAAACAAAGGTTGAAGTTTTTGTAGGGCTTCTTCAGAAATACCCTTTTTGCGCATTTCCTTTTTAACGCCATCTTCCCCAATTTTGTCTAGCTTGTCCAGAGCAACGGTAAAATCAATCAATTTATCTTCAGCACCAATAGTTTCAGCAATACCACTTAAGATTTTTCGGTTGTTAATTTTAATAGTTACTCCATTTAGACCGAATTTGCTAAAAACAGCGTCGTAGAGTTGTACAAATTCTACTTCTTGCCACAACGATTTTGAGCCCACAACATCTGCATCGCACTGATAAAACTCTCTAAAACGACCTTTTTGCGGTCTGTCTGCTCGCCATACCGGCTGTATTTGATAGCGTTTAAACGGAAAGGTAATTTCATTCTGGTGCTGAACTACATAACGAGCAAAAGGCACCGTAAGATCGTAACGAAGTGCTTTTTCTGAAATTTTTGATGTAATTTGAGCACTGTCTTTTTCGGTATATAAAGCATCGTCAACCTTAGACAGGTAATCACCACTATTTAATATCTTAAAAATTAAGCGATCCCCTTCTTCGCCATATTTCCCCATTAAAGTATCGCTGTTTTCAAAAGAGGGGGTTTCTATGGGCTGGAAACCGTACAAAGCAAAGGTTTCCTTGATTGTATTAAAAATATAATTGCGGCGTGCAACTTCGTTTGGGGCGAAATCGCGTGTACCTTTTGGAGTAGATGGTTTTTTTGACAAGAGTTTATATATTTGAGCGAGATGAGATTTTCAGGAATCGAGCGCCTAGGTCACGTAACAAATAAAGTTTTCAAAATTTACCTTGGGCATTCCTTCCGTTTAATCCTGCTTTATTTAGAATTATAGATTTAAAAAGCAAATATCTTAAATATTGGTAACTTTATCCAACTTTTAGAGTCTAATGAATAACACAAACTAAAAAATATGTTTTCACTGTTTTGGGAAAACGTCCGTATTGCAATGGACTCGATAAAAAGCCAGTTGCTCAGGACCATACTTACCATTGTTATTATAGGGATAGGCATTTGGGCACTTGTGGGTATCCTGAGTGCGGTAAAAGCGCTTGAAACCACAATCTCGAGTAACTTTGCATCTATGGGAGCAAACACGTTCAATATTCAGCAATATGAATTTGAAGTACAATCTAACCGAAGCGGAGAAAAAGAAAAAATAAACCCAATTATCAAGTATCACAACGTTCGTGAGTTTGTTGACAAATATGAATTTCCATATACAAAAACAGCAGTTTCCTTTCAAGGAACCTCTTCTGCCGAAGTGAAATACGGCTCTGAAAAAACCGATCCCGAAGTACAGGTTTTTGGCGTGAATGAAAATTATCTTGAAAATACAGGAACTGAAATTGACCACGGAAGAAACTTTACCGTTTTCGATATCCGAAACAACAACAAAGTTTGTTTAGTAGGTTCTGATTTTACAAAAAACCTATTTCAAAATGAAGACCCAATAAATAAAACTATTAGTATCCGTGGCGTAAAGTTTAAGATTGTCGGCTTGCTGGAGTCTAAAGGTTCCACTTTTGGAAACAATCAGGATTTAAAGGTTTTGATTCCCGTTCAAGTGGCGCGCGGAATATATACTCAGCCCAATATAAATTATAGCATTAGCGTAAAGGTTGACGACAAACAGATGATGGAGGCCGCAACAGACGAAGCCATAATTACATTTCGTAACATTCGCGGATTAAGCCCTGTGGAAGCGAATAATTTTGGCATAGAACGCAGCGATGACCTTATAAACCGAATTGCTTCCATTACCCAATATTTAGAAATTGCAGCTTGGATTATTAGCATCATTACTATTTTGGGCTCCTCTATTGCACTTATGAACATTATGTTGGTTTCCGTAACGGAACGAACTCGCGAAATTGGAGTTAGAAAAGCCTTAGGAGCAAAACGTTCTACTATTTCTACCCAATTTTTTATGGAGACCATTGTTATTGGTCAATTTGGAAGTATCCTAGGAATTATCCTGGGTATATTGACCGGTTTTGGATTTGCGAAAATATTCGATTTTGATTTTAGTCTTCCTTGGGCCGCAGTTATTTGGGCTACAATTATCACTTTTATTGTAGCGGTAATCGCCGGATCTTATCCTGCTACCAAGGCCGCGCGCCTAGATCCTATTGAAAGTTTAAGGTATGAGTAGGTAGGGGAAAATCAAAAAATCATAACGTCCTTCAAAGACGAACGACCGCTTTGCTAAATGACATAAGTCTTAGCCGGACACTACTAATAAAAATTTATTCCTTTAATAAATCACTAAAATAGGTATAAAGATCTCCTTTAGTAATAACTGCTCCCTGCTGAATAAGCGCAAAAATATCTTTGTTGCGATCTTCTTTTAAAGCTTTTGTAGAGGTATATAAACTCACCACATCGTCATGTAGGTTTTGCTGTAGCCATTTGTACCCGTATTCTGTAGTAATATCTACATTATCCGATTCAATTTTTATAGCGACCAGCTCAATAAATGCTTCAGTAATATGAAAGAGCATCATTTGTTTGGGCGAGATATGCTCTAGGTATTTTACTTTATTCAAGACCCCTTCCCAAACCAGGTCGCTGAAAATATCCAGTTCCTGTTCGGCAAGTTCGGGTTTATTGGTTTTTATCTCGGTCCATTCGTCTGCAGTGATAGACTGTGTAGCAAGAAAGTTTATAAATTCCTTATGTAGCTCTTCAAATTGTTCTTTTGTTAATCTAGCGTATTTCATAAAGCTTGTCTGTTCTTGTTTAAGGAAATGTAATTATAATATTTTTTAGACCGCTACCCCATCGGTAAAGCGGCACTAATTTCTAAACAAAAAGCCTTCCCCATAACTGGGAAAGGCTTTATAAAATTCAATTGGAAAAAATTATTCAGTTTCCGTATTGTCATCTTCTGTTTGCGCTTCAGACTCAGCTTCAGCTTTAACTTCTGGCTTAGCTTTAGCTTTAGCTTTAGGTGCTGGTTTAGCTTTAGGCTCAGCAACAGGTTCTGCAATCACTTCAAAAGTAAGGTTACTTATTACTTCTCTGTGGAAACGAATAGTAGCATCATACGGCCCGGTACGTTTAATAGCTCCACCAGCAATTGTGATGAATTTTTTCTCAATAGAAACACCTTCTTTTTCTAGTGCTTCGGCAAGATCTGCATTCGTAACAGAGCCAAACAGCTTATCGCCACCACCAGTTTTGGCAGTAATTTTAATTTCAAGACCGTTTAATTTTTCGGCTTGTGTTTTAGCTTCATCAACTATTTTCTTTTCTTTAAAGGCGCGTTGCTTCAGCATTTCATTCAATGCTTTTTTAGCAGAAGGAGTAGCAAGTACAGCGTGCCCTTGTGGAATCAAAAAATTTCTTCCGTAACCGTTCTTTACCGTTACAAGATCATCTGTAAAACCCAGATTATCTACGTCTTTTTTTAATATAAGTTCCATATCTTTCTCTGGTTTTTATTTTAATAAATCGGCTACATACGGCATTAGTGCCAAGTGGCGTGCTCGCTTAACCGCTACGGCAACTTTACGTTGGTATTTCAATGAAGTTCCGGTAAGTCTTCTAGGAAGGATTTTACCTTGTTCATTTACAAAACGCATTAAGAAATCTGGATCTTTATAGTCAACATATTTAATGCCTGACCTTTTAAACATACAGTATTTCTTAGCCTTAGTGGTCTCTATATTAAGCGGCGTCAGATATCTGATCTCACCGTCTTTTTTTCCTTTTGCTTGTTGTTGTAATGTGGCCATAATTTAAGCTGATTTTTTATTGCGGTTTCTTCTTTTTTCTGCCCAAGCAATTGCATGCTTATCAAGGCTTACTGTAAGGTAACGCATAAAACGTTCGTCCCTTTTAAACTCCTTTTCAAGTTCGTTTACAGTATCACCTTCTACAGTGTACTCGAATAAGTGGTAAAACCCACTTTTTTTGTTTTGAATTGGGTAAGCTAGTTTTTTCAAGCCCCAATTTTCCTTGGATATCATCTCAGCACCTTTAGAAACAAGAAGATCTTCGTATTTCTTTACTGTTTCCTTTATCTGATCATCAGATAAAACGGGATTTAAGATGAAAACAGTTTCGTAATGATTCATAAAAAATCGATTAAAATTAATAATTAAAACCTTGACTTTCTGTCAAAGAGGGTGCAAAAATAATACTTTATTTACTATTATCAAACCAAAATGCAAATATACTTAAATGATAATAGTTTAAGAGAAAACTTATAACTGCATCAACTATAAAGCAAAATAGTTGCATTTCATCGAATATTTCTATAATATTGTGTTAAATTAAATCTACTCATCGTGGAAAAAACAATACTTAAATGTGCGATTGTAGATGATTCAACGCTACAAAGACTTTCTATAGTAAAATTAATACAATCCCACTCTTCTCTTGAACTGGTTGGGGAATACAAGAACGCTATTGAAGCAAAAAAAGCAATTTCCGCAACGCAAATCGACCTTATTTTTTTAGACATTGAAATGCCAATACTCTCTGGGTTTGACCTCTTAGATGATATTGAAGTAAAACCGCAGGTGATTTTTATTACCGGAAAAACAAAATATGCCTATAAAGCGTTTGGATATGACGCTATTGATTACCTAAAAAAACCGATAGCAAAAGATCTTTTCTTCAACGCGGTACATAAGGCACTAGTAAACCAAAAGCTTAAAAATGAAGAGTTCTTTGATGAAGAGGACTTCATATTCGTAAAAAGCAACCTTAAAAAGCAGAAGGTATTTTTAAATGAATTGCTGTTTGTAGAGGCCCTGGGCGACTATGTAAAGCTTGTTACCGAACACGACTCACTTGTAGTGCTCTCTACTATGAAAGCTTTTCTAAAACGCTTGCCAAACGACAGGTTTATGAGAATTCACAAGTCGTATATTGTCAACTTAGAAAAAGTACAGCGCTATAATAGCAAGTCTATAGAACTAGAAAACGACAAACTTCCGCTAAGCCGAAATAGAAAGGCAGAGCTCATTGAAGCACTTGCAGATACGCAAAATTCTTAATAATTATCTACATCAATATTTACGCGTACGCTAGAAAACTCCTTAACGGTATTAAACTTGCGTTGCACGTTTGCTATGTATTTCTTCGTTTTATCTAAGGATTGTTGCTTCGGAATTTTAAGCAGAAGATTGATAATGTATTTATTTTTTATCCTTCCTATTGGTGGTGCTTCCGGACCTAAAACATTTTCTTTAAACTTAATCTCCAAGGCTTGACCAAACCATGTGGAAGCCCGTTCTACGCGCGTTAGGTTTTTATCCTTAAAAACAATTTTAACCGTTCTGTAAAAAGGCGGATACTTATAATTGTAGCGCTCCTCTAATTGCTCCTTAAACATCCCTTTGTAATCATTTACACTAACCTGTTTTAAAATTTGATGGTACGGATTATAGGTCTGTATTAAAACCTTGCCTCTTTCATGGGTACGCCCTGCCCTTCCCGAAACTTGTTGAAGCAATTGAAAGCTACGTTCGTGCGCTCTAAAGTCTGGGAAGTTTAAAAGGTTGTCCGCATTCATAACCCCCACGAGCTGGATGTTTCTAAAATCTAATCCTTTTGCCAGCATTTGTGTGCCCACCAAGATATCAATTTCCTCATTCTCCAAGGCTTCAATTAATTTTGAATAGGCATTTTTTCGTCGGGTGGTATCTTGGTCCATCCGTGCAATTTTATGATTTGGAAACAAAGATTTCAGTTCCGTTTCAATCTGTTCTGTTCCAAACCCTTTTGTATCTAGGGTTTCACTTCCACAGGCAATACAACTGTGCATCATGGCCATCTGGTAGCCACAATAATGGCATCGCAGCTCATTTTTGTACTGATGAAACGTCAAACTTACGTCGCAATTGGGGCATTGTGGCGAGACCCCACAGGTTGTACACTCTACAACGGGCGAAAACCCTCTTCGGTTTTGAAATAGAATAACCTGTTGTTCATTTTTTAAAACCTCCCGCATTTCCTCCAGCAATCTATCGCTAAAATGCCCCTTCATTTGCTTTTTTCGGGTTTTTTCTTTTATATCTACCAGCTCAATATCTGGCATCAAAACATTTCCGAAGCGCTTTTTTAAAGTTACTAGGCCATACTTTCCGGCTTTGGCATTGTGGTAACTCTCTAAGGAAGGGGTTGCCGAACCCATTAACAGTTTTGCTTGGTGCAGATTTGCCAATACAATTGCACTATCGCGGGCGTTATAGCGTGGCGCCGGGCTGTATTGCTTAAACGAAGGTTCATGCTCTTCATCAACAATGATAAATCCTAAATTCTTAAAAGGAAGAAATAACGACGAACGCGCACCAATAACTACCTGTGCTTTGGTCTTTTCCTGAAGTATATTATTCCAAACCTCAACTCTTTCGTTTACAGAAAACTTGGAATGATAGACCGATATTTTTTCGCCAAAATATTTTTGAAGCCGTGTAATAAGCTGGGTTGTCAAGGCAATTTCCGGAAGCATATACAACACTTGCTTCCCAGAGGCTATCATCTCTTTAATAAGCCGAACATAAATTTCTGTTTTACCACTGGAGGTAACTCCATGCAACAAAACAACCGGCTTTTCGTGAAAACTAGCTTTTATTTCTTGATATGCTCGGGTTTGGGCTTCATTCAATTCTTTTATCTCGGTAGCCTCTTCACCAGAAAACGTTACGCGATCATGCTGAATATAATACTCCTCCAAAATACCTTTATCTATAAGGCTTTTTAAAGTTCCTGCAGAGGCATCGCTCTTTTTTTGAAGCGTTACCGAGCCAATGGGTTTTTTAGACTGCCCACTTAGCATAAAAAGGTTCATAAGCACAGCACGTTGCTTTGGCGCTCTACTTAAGGTCTCTAATAAATTTTTCAGATTTTCTTCGGAAGTATAGGCCGGTGCAAGTTTTATATATCGTTTTAATTTTGGTTTGTACTGTTCATAAACTGTTTCTTCTACCGCAATCACTCCTTTTTCGAATAATTTCTGTATTACCGAAACCACGTTTTTCTTGTCCAAAATAGAGCGAACATCATTAATATGAAGCGAGGACTGATGCTGTAAGGCTTCAAAAACTAAAAACTCTTCATCAGTTAACGATCCTTCCTCCCACTCCTTTTCCTGTTCTGAGGATAATTTTATTACGGTTTCACTTTCAAGTAGAAAAGCACTTGGAAGGGCTGCTTTTATTACTTCGCCTAAAGCACACATATAGTAATTTGCAAGCCACTCCCAATGTTGCAATTGATGCTTTGTAATAATTGGGGTTTCATCCAGAATATGATCAATAGACTTAGTTTGATAACCAACCGGCGCCTGATTGTGAACCTGAAAAACAATACCGGTGTAAACCTTGGTTTTGCCAAAGGGAATGGCCACCCGCATTCCAGGTTTTAAAAAAGCGGCTTCATCCTTATTTACGCTGTACGTAAAGGTTTGCTTTAATGGAATGGGGAGAATGACGTCTATAAAAAACAAGTGGTTCGTTTTTGAGTGATGAGTGCTAAATTTTGAGTTATGAACCTAAAAAGGCCACCTAATTTGGCGGCCTAAAGATACTGTTTTTAAAAATTTTTATTGAACGCGCGTCCAAGTTTGTGTTCGCCCCAAAAGGGAGAAACCAATATAGCCACGCACTTTCAGTTTATTGGCACTGTCCAATTCAATATAACATTTATAAACCTTTCCATTGTTGGGGTCCATAATGGTGCCGTCATTGTATTCAGAGCCATCTTTTTCTAAATCTTTCAAGATAACAAGACCCAAAATAGGTTTATCCTTATACTCCTCTGGACATTTAAAGCAAGTTGCATCACGTTTGGATGGATCGGCAATTTCTACAACTTTCCCGTAAACTTTTCCATTTTGTTTATAAATTTCTACTACCGACTTTGCCTTTCCAGTATCCTCGTCAAAGGTTTGCCATTTTCCAGTTACATCCTGGGCAAAGGCTGTCATTACAGAAAGTAGAACAACAGCGAAGCTTAAAAGTATTTTTTTCATAATTAAATAATTAGGTTGCGTTACAATTTTTCCTTTAGCCGCTTTATTGAAACATTTAATTCAAAACCTAGCAGCAAGAGGTTTGAGTTAATCCAAATATATAACATCAAGATCAAAAGTGCACCAATAGAACCGTATAACTCGTTATAATTTGAAAAATTATTGATATAAATACCAAAAAAGTAAGTAGTTAATATAAAAAGAACCGTTGTGGTAAGCGCTCCTATTGAAAAAAACCTTGATGTTTTACCTTCTTTGGTGCCAAAGTAGTAAAGCGTGGCAATGACCACATAAATCATTACTACAAATACAAGAAATTGAAAGAACGAGATCCAAAAAATATTGTTGTTTATATAGGCTCTTGATTGAAGGTCGCGTATAATATATTCACCATACAAAATAACCCCTACCATAGACAACAAAAACAATGCCAGCAAAATAGAAACCCCTAATGCTACAAAATACTGCTTAAAAAAAGATCGGTTTATACGTACATGAAACGAGTATTCAAACGCACTAAAAATTGCATTTACTCCGTTTGCCGATAAAAATACAGATAGAAAAAAAACAAACGAAAGCAAGCCTGTACGTGGGTTTACCGCAATATCTGCAATAACAGGATAGAAAAACTGAGTTGTTTGTGGTGGAAGTAAGGCTTCAATAAATATTAAAAATCTAGTTTGAAAACCCTCAATAGGTATATATGGAATTAAATTTAAAAGGAATAGTAGGAACGGAAATAGCGCCAAAAAAAAGCTATAGGCAATAGAGCTGGCTCGTGGCGAAAACGATCCCTTTATTATTCCAGTACCATAAATATCCAACAAATGGTAAAGCGAAAACTCCCCCAAACCTGGCAGTTTAATTCGTTTACTAAGCTTCACCAAGTCCCGAATTATCGGAATGTTGATTTCCTTTTCCGCTTCTTCGTTCATTTAACCGCTTTTAGGCTTAGATCCATGTTATAAACGGAATGTGTAAGAGCACCGCTAGAAATATAATCAACTCCACATTCGGCATAATGCCTGGCTGTTTCCAAAGTAATACCGCCGCTGGATTCCGTAAGACATTTACCATTTATTAGCTTTACTGCCCTTCGGGTGTCTTCATAATTAAAATTATCTATAAGAATTCTATAAACGCCATCCGTTTTAAGTATTTCTTCTATTTCTTCAAGATTTCTAGCCTCTACAATTATTTTTAAATCTAAGTGACGCTCCTTTAAGTATTGTTTGGTTTTTTCAATCGCCTTTGTAATTCCACCACAAAAGTCAATATGGTTGTCTTTTAGCATTACCATATCATATAAAGCAAAACGATGGTTTTCTCCACCGCCAATCTTAACGCCCCACTTTTCCAAAGCGCGAATTCCAGGAGTAGTCTTTCGTGTATCCAAAATTTTGGTGTTGGTGCCTTCCAGAAGTTGCACATATTCATTAGTTTTTGTTGCAATGGCACTCATACGCTGCATGGCGTTTAGCACCAATCTTTCCGATTTTAAAATAGATTGCGAAAGTCCCGAAACATAAAAGCATATATCGCCATATTTTACGGAGCTTCCATCTTCTATTTTAACATCCAGCTCCAATCCCGGATCTACATACTCAAAAACCTGTCGGGCAAATTCCACTCCAGCAATAACTCCTCGGTCCTTTACTAATAGTTTGGCGGTTCCCGTGGCGTCTTCAGGAATGCATGCAAGAGAGCTGTGGTCGCCATTACCTACGTCTTCACGAACGGCGTTGGTAATAATAATATCTATCTCGCGATTAAATTGTTTTTCTGAAATCATAACATGGAAATTTCTGCTAAAATAACAAAAAGAGTTGGCAGTATTCAGTTTCAATGGTTCGTTATGTGAAATCAGCCGAATTCTCTTACTTTTGAAAAATGAAAATAAGACTGCTCGCTATTGGAAAAACTGATAATAAACACTTACAAAGCTTGATGGATGACTACACCAAGCGGTTGGGTTTTTATGTTTCTTTTAAAATGGAAGTAATTCGGGATATAAAAAATGCCAAAAACCTATCCGAATCACTTCAAAAGCAAGCTGAAGGTGAAGAAATCTTAAAGCGAGTCACTACTGCTGATGTATTGGTTATTCTCGATGAAAAAGGTAAAGCCTATACTTCTGAAGACTTTTCAAAATTCCTTCAAAAGAAAATGAACAGTGGTATTAAAAATCTAATCTTTGTTATTGGCGGCCCCTACGGGTTTAGCGATGCCGTTTATACGCGTGCAAATGGCAAGATCTCACTCTCTTCCATGACATTTTCGCACCAAATGGTTCGGCTTTTCTTTATTGAGCAACTGTATCGCGGTTTTACAATCCTTCGGAATGAGCCCTATCATCATAGATAAAAACGAAGCATTGAAGAAACGAAGGAGTAATTATTTTGTCACCACTGACAATCAATAAAATCAGTGACCATATGAAATAGTAATCCTACGGCAATTATTCTCGTTTTCTTAAAAAACAACAATCCAAAGTAAACTCCTATTGCCCAATACGAATGCAACGGATGAAAGCCAATGCTGCAACGGTTGGGGTCAAAGATGGGTGTAGCAAAAAGATGGTCCACATCAACCAGCATTGTTGCGAGCATG
This sequence comes from Aequorivita marina, assembly GCF_031631895.2. Classification (NCBI taxonomy): domain Bacteria; kingdom Pseudomonadati; phylum Bacteroidota; class Flavobacteriia; order Flavobacteriales; family Flavobacteriaceae; genus Aequorivita; species Aequorivita marina. Next base: position 6,453 of record NZ_JAVMBW020000016.1, on the reverse strand, counting down.
ATTAACCACGCTTTTTTCCACTGGCTACGAAAGAAAATGTAGGCGATAAACCCCGGAACCAGCAAGTGTAAGGAATAATGTACAAGAGTTTGGAGCATCGTGAAGTTTAGGTGTTGATTGATTTTAAAAGTAGTTCTTTCTTTTCTTCTGGCAAAAATAGAATATTTTACCGTGTAGAATTGAACCACGCCAACTAAGCGTTAGATTTACTGTTGAACCCACTCTGGGGTTCTTTATAGATAGCTACCCCATAACCCCACACTGCACTGCGTTGGTGTGAGGTTAATAATGTGAAACTCCTTCGGAGTTAATTCTCAGTACGTCAAATTAACCCACAGTTTTTCGTACGCTTGGATCTTATAATTCACTTAGCAATATAAAATACCCAACAACCCCAAAGGGGGTAAACACAGATAAGCATATAGACTTAAAATTTTGTGAATAGCTTAAAAAAGTTTAATTTCCCACAGCGCAAGGAGTCATTTAACTAAATTAGAGACCAAATTTATCTAGCAAAAAACATGAAACGAATATACACTTTATCACTTTTGTTCATACTCTTCTCGATGGCTCCAAACATGCTATTCGCACAATGTGAAGATGTAACACTAGCAAGTTTAACAAACCCCGGACCTTTTGAAGTGGCTACGCTTACCGAAGCAGATGGAATAAGAAATGGCCCTGATTACTTAGGCGCCACCATATATTACCCAATCAATGCCGCTCCACCTTACCCGAGTATTGCAATAGTTCCTGGTTTTACCGCGCTACCCTTTAGCGTTGCAGAATGGGGGCCGTTTTACGCCTCTCATGGGATTGTTACTATTATTATTGGCACCAATTCTATTTTTGATTTTCCTGAAGCTAGGGCTATTGCGCTCTTAGACGCTTTAGAAACAATGCGGCAGGAAAACGCCAGAAGTGCGTCGCCCCTAGAAAACAAGCTTGACGTCACCAAATTTGCAGTCAGCGGCTGGTCAATGGGCGGTGGTGGCGCACAACTTGCCGCAGTTATGGACAACAGCATCAAAGGTGTTGTAGCACTATGCCCTTGGTTGCCCAACCCATCCTTGAATCACGAGAGCCCCGTATTAATATTTAGTGGCCAAAATGATCCTACCGCACCCCCGGCACAGCATGCAGACATTCATTATGACGTAACTCCAGAGACAACCAACAAACTACTTTTTGAAGTTGAAAACGGAGGTCACTCCGTTGCAAATACACCCAATGGAGGTAATGGTGCGGTGGGTAAAATCGCCTTATCCTGGTTAAAATTATATGTAGATCAAAACGACTGTTATTGCCCTTTATTAACAAATGAACTTCTAGTTAATCCTCCAGCCGCCTCTAAAGTTGAATCCAGTTTTGAATGTGAGCTACTCAATATAGCTAACGCCACATACGATATAAGCATATATCCAAACCCGACACGGGACTTTGTACAAGTAAATATCCATAGACCCACACAATTTAAAATTTACTCTACCTTGGGTCAACTTCTAAGTGCTGGGGAAATTACCGAAAACAATAAGCAAATTAATCTCTCGCAATATCCAAATGGTATTTACTACTTGCGTTTAGAAAATGAAACATTAAAAATAGTCAAAAACTAAGTGTTTTAAACCTCACACTACACTGTGTTTGTGTGAGGTTAATAATGTGAGGCTCCTTCGGAGTTATTTCCCAACACGTTAAATTAATCTAGAATTTCTTAAATGTTTGGATCTTTAAATTCACCTAGCAATATAAAATACCTAACAACCCCAAAGGGGTTATACACAGATAACCCTGAATAAAACGAAATGAAATAAAGGTTTTATTCAGGGGAAATCGTGATTGTCGCTATTTAGAACTCTGAAAGAGTTCAACTATAGTTTTATCTAAATACAGAAGATACTAAACCTCTATTGTTTAGACTTTAGGTATTTGTACAATTCGCTATCTGTAGAAAGAATAACAGATGTCTCTGCATCAAAGGTATTCTCAAAAGTCTCCATAGACTTTAAAAAGGAGTACAGTTTCTTTGATTGGGCCGACTGATTATAAGCTTCAGCATAAATAGCGGCTGCCGAGGCATCTGCTTTCCCTTTTATTTTCTCTGCCTGCTCAAAAGCGGTAGATTGTATGGTTTTCAGATCACGTACTTTTTTTCCGTTGATCTTGGAAGCTTCACCTTGCCCTTGAGAACGAAACTTATCCGCAATTCTAAACCGTTCACTGTTCATTCTTTTGAATACATTCTGGCGCACCTCTTCAACATAATTAAGCCTTTTTATCTTAAAGTCTAAAATAACAATTCCCAAATCTGAAACTCTTTGGTTTCCTGTTTTTAAAATCATTTTTTCTATTTTTTCCCTTCCTACCTTAATATCTATCAGGGTGTCTGAAGAAGGCTCGGTAAGCGTGTCGGTTACTCTTGCTTCCCGATTGCTGTTTCGTACGGCCTCTACTAATTCATGATTAGCAATATAATCCCTGGTTTCCCCATCTAAAATGTCGTTCAGCCTAGTTTGGGCACCACGTTCATCGGTAAGTCGTTTATAAAACTGAAGCGGATCGGTAATTTGCCATCGAGCATAAGTATCTATAAAAATAAATTTCTTGTCTTTTGTAGGAATCTGATTGGGCTTTCCATCCCATTCCAGATATCGCTTGTCAAAAACATTGGCGGTCTGGATAAACGGAACTTTAAAGTTTACACCTGGCGTGGTGACTGCCACACCTATTGGTCTACCGAACTGGGTAATTACTACCTGTTCTTTTTCATCTACGATATATGCACTAGAAATGATAGCAATGAGCACCACTCCTAAAGCGATTCCTAATATAATGAGTTTCTTTTTAGACATGCTTAATTTGCTTTTGGTGGGTTTAACGTATTTGGTGTTTTTTGATTCTGCATCTGCATCTGTAAAAGTGGAAGTACATTATTCCCCTTTCCATCGGTAATGATTTTATTTCCGAGTTTAGGCAATACCCTATTCATAGTTTCAAGATAGATTCTTGTTCGGGTTACCTCAGCAGCTTTTATATATTCTTTGTATAGGTCGTTAAACCTAGCAACTTGACCTTGTGCGTTATTGACTCGTTCTGCTGCATAACCTTCAGCTTTCTGAATGGTTTCCTCCGCCTGTCCTTTAGCTCTAGGGATAACTTTATTGTATTCAGATTCCGCCTCATTAATCATAGTTTCCCTTTCTTGCTGTGCTTGGTTTACGGCATTAAATGCGGCCTTCACGGCGTCTGGCGGATTTACATCCTGCAATACCACCTGATCTATTCGTATACCAAGAGAATATTCAGTACTTAATTCCTGAACAATCACCTGAACTCTATTGGCCACTTCTGTTCTTCCAACGGTTAACACCTCGTTTACCGTTCGGTCACCTACTACTTGGCGCATTGCCGCTTCAGACATATCGCGTAAAGTTTTTATAGGATGCTTCACCTTAAACAAATAATTGTAGGGGTTCTCAATTCTGTATTGCACTACCCATTCTACATCGGCCAGATTGAGATCGCCGGTAAGCATCAAGGATTCGTCTTTTGTATTGCCCTTGCTATAGCCCGTTTTAAGGGAACGTGTATCCGTAGTCCTAAAACCAAACTCTTCTTTTTGTTGCCGCTCTACTGCGACCTTATACACGGTTTCTGCAAAGGGAATTTTTAAGTTAAGGCCTGGATCTACAGTTCTTACATATTTTCCAAATCTCGTAATGACCCCCAATTCCTCAGGTTCTACTTGAAAAAACGACCCAAAGGCAACAATTAGTGCAAGAATGACAAGAATAATAACTTTTATATTATTTCGAATCACATCGACAATTCCCCAAATAGATTCGGGAGTTTGAAATTCCTGCTGTTCATTATTAAACATAAATTTATTTTTAGCAATTAACGAAAAATCACGGCTATTAGTGGCCAGCTTCTTAGTGAAAATATATGGCTAAAGTACAATAACAAGCCATTTTACTACCACTAGTTTTAACCAACTATTTCCTAATGCTCAAGATGATAAAAATAAGCTACTTTACCACAAAAATTGAGTATAATTTTAAGCCACTTCAATGGCGTCAAAAAATTAAAATTCAGGAAGCAGCCAAATAGCTAAATTTCATAACTGCTCCCATCGTTTCAATTACGACTCTACTACAAGCTTAGATTCCTGTAATTGAACAACCTCATACTGAGCTTTTTCTAAATCGGTTTTAAATTTCACCTTATTAAACACAGAATAACTTGATAATAATTCGCGGTAATGTGCTATTCCATCTAAAAGGTTATTACTAAACTTTTTCCAGTTTTTATAATCGCGTTTAGAAGGTGAAGATTTTTGCGCTATTTCCTTTTTTAGGAAGTCGATATATAATTGTAATTCCGTAATAAACATCGAGGTTCGATTGGGTTTTTGTACAATGTCTCTTCTACCGTAAATGTGGTCAGTCATTTCACGAAGGCTACTAGTTTTTGAGAAATTTATAATATTTGGTCCTGGGCAGATTGTAACGGCTTTTAGTTTTTTTAGAAAGGGCTCTTCATATTTAACAGGTGCTGCGTTGCTCAACCCAATGCAAAGACACTCTTTACTGAGTACATTATCTACTTGTTTCTCATATTCTTCTGCGGGCAGGTCTAGCGACTTTAATTGCTTTAGCTTCAGTTTTTGATACTTTGTTGATGCCGTACATATCGGCGTTTTAGTAAACTCAGTATTAGACTCTAATAACTTTTCGGTACAAGGGCTACCTGGTTTTTGTTTTGAAATTCTATCCAAACGTTCATTTTCAGCGGTAGTTCCTTTTAGATAATTAAATTCAACGCCAAGAGGCGAAGCTTTACTTCGAACCACATCATTTTCTTTAGACTTCACCAATAACTCTAATGTATTTTCATCTACTGTAGTAGCTTCTGGGCATACTAAAAAAGGGGTTCCCCAGCCTGTACCATCAACTTGATAACATTTGTACAGTAAACTAGCTTCTTGATTGGTGCCTATACCACCTTGAACGGTTATCTTTATTGGGTGTGGCTTATCAAAACCCAGTTTACCTTTTGCAGCAATTGCAGGTTTGTACAATTGAAAAAGACTAGATTCCAGTTCTTGCTTTTTAGTTTTAAACTCCTTCAAAATTGGTCCCATTAGTAATCCTTGGGTTGCAAAAACATGGCCGCCACAATTGAGTCCCGATTCAATTCGAAACTCACTAACCCAAATTCCTTTTTTAGCTAAGTATTTTCCTTGAATTAAAGCTGAACGGTAATCGCTGACTTTGATAATGACTTTTTTATGAAATCCTCCCCATTCATAAGCATCAAATGCCGAAAAGTTTGCCATATAATTATACAAACGCGGATTCATTCCAGCTGACAGAACCAAGGCCGAATTGCTCAATTCGCATTCAGCATAACCTTTTAGGGCAGTAAGGGCATCAGATCCATTTTCAATAGGTGCTTGATTATTATCTAATTGGTCTTTATCAACTTTAGTCATTATATTAACCTCAATCGCACCCGGTGTTAGGTTTTCTCTTAAGAAGTTTTCAAGTTTTTGCTTTTCCTTGTCATTTTCTAGCTTAACCCATTCGTTGTATTTTTCTTTCAGCATACTAGTATCCGGAAGCATTTCAAAATATTTAACAAGATCTGAACCCGTTTCAAATGCCGAAGTCTTCAATTTCTCAACTTTAGAAGTCACAATGCGCTGCATTAAATTGAGGTAGTCTGTAACGCGGTGCGCTCTAGAGTTTTCTTCCTTTGCAGGAATAGGGCTGTAGGTTTCATTGATTTCTTGATAATAATACTTCCGCATTATTTCTATTAAATTATCTTCTATAATAGAAAGCGCCGAATTTATTCCAAAATGGGCAACTTTAATGGGAGAGTCAATGGTGTAAGCAATTCCCATTACGGGAATATGGAACGTATGTGGACTTGTAATCTGCATTTTACAGGAATTTATTAAAAAGCAGTAAATGTGAGAAATCTAAACTTTCTGTTTTATGATAAATGTCATAAAATAAAACCTATTTATCCTTATTTGTTTATTAGTATCCAATTAAAAACCTGAAGCATCAATTTAGTAAGTGATATTAGGCATTTGAACAATTTTTAAAAACTCAAACCATACTATTGATTTTACAAGTAGGGTTCTATGCAAAAGAGTTACATTAATCCATCTAATTATCAACCTATTCGGAATCAAGTCTTACACCTGCTTGCCAATGCACGTCAGGCAGGTCTAAAGTAATTTAGCGAAGCGGTCGTTCGTCTTTGTCGGACGTTAATGATATTTTTTTAGTCGTGTCCGACTAAGACATAAGACGTAAGACTTGCTTTTTAATAGATTGAAAACTAGATAAAATTGATTAAACATACTTTTTAATTGATAAATTTTGATGCTAAGTATAATAGCATGCTGTCATTAAATAAAAAATATTCTAATTGCCTATT
>NZ_JAVMBW020000015.1:0-56467 GCF_031631895.2 Aequorivita marina | reverse complement strand
CCCTCGTCGGTACGGGCGTCAAGCTCGGTGTAGTGATAGGTGACCGTAAGGGTGGGGTCGCCACCGGTAATGTCATCGTCTGCGGTGTGCAAGAAGAAGTCTGTAAAACCATTGCTGTCGTCGTCGCAGGCGATTAAGGGGTCTGGGGTGGGGTTGATCGTGGGGGGAGTGTCTATTGTAACCTCAACTGTGGTAGTATCATAACAGCCACTATCTATCACAGGTTCAATTCTAATAAAAATTGTTTCCCCAGGAACTGGAACGGTATAAAGGTTTGGTAATGGATTAGCACCAGTTTCAGCATCATTCTGAGAATTGTGATACGTAATAGTGAAATCTACAGCATTTTGTCCGTCGAGAACAAAATCATCAAATTCAGCAGAAAGATTTATAATTTCATCACCATTCTCATCAAGGTCACAAAATGAGATTGGCGGGACAGTTCCAGCCTGAACCAGCGTATAATAAACCTGGAACTGTTCAAGATCATAACACATCTCTTGCGCCCTATCGTGAATACGAACATAAATAGTCTCTGGCGAAGCGCCCGCAATAGGATATGCTCCAGGCGTTGGAATAGCATTAAAATTATTCTCACTGTCTGCTTCACTCGTAAAGTATTTCACCTCAAAAAGCGCTGGATTCTGCCCTCCTAAAACGTTGGTATCATTTTGGGTAAGATCAAAAACATTAGATTGCGTTCCGTTGTCACATCTAAAAAGATCTTCAGGCGTATTAGCAACGGGTTGTGGATTAAAAGTAACAGTAAATGCAGGGGATTCCTCAACAAAACAAGCTGCTATAGTTCCGCTAACGGTATAATTTCCTGATTGCGTAACATCAATAGTTGGCGTGCTTCCTCCTATTGAGTTTCCATCAAGGAACCAATTATAAGTATCAAAATCATTAAAGTTTGCGGTTAAGGTTACGGTTTCCCCCTCGCAGCTCTCATTATCACCTAATATTTGTAGGCCTTGTTCAGACAAATCTATTTCCTGTACAAATTTATTATTGTCTTCGTTGGTTTCCAGAACAGTTCCATTTCCTGTACCATCATCGTCAACGACTGCTATTAAATTAAAAACTTGAGGAGTTCCTACCGGTATATTCAAATTGACTGTACCACTTTCAGTACCATCTATCGGGATATCATTAAGAGTTTGTGCCTGTCCTATTAAAACCGCATCGGCATAAAACGCAATGGGAACATTTGCTGGTAAGACAGCTGTACTGTTGATATTTGCAACTGTATAATCTACTTCAATATTTCGATCTTGACAGAGCACCCCAAGGTTGTCAATAGTTATGGTTGCGTCTGGCAATTCAGAATTTACACTTACTACAATATTATTCACCATTATAAAGTCCTGTCCAGAACTTAGTTGAATATCTATTTGACTGTCTCCAGGCTGTATAATATCTAATCCTTGAAGATCGTAGTAATCCAAATCCATATTATATAAATCAAAGGAATTGGTATAACTATTTGTGCTATTAAAAGCATTGTTACCAGGGTTTAATGGCGGGTTATCAATCAAAGTACCATTAAGCCTAAGGCTTTCGTTAAACGAGATACCGGCATCTCCTTCCCAAGCCAAGAAACCTACTTTAGCGGCTACATCTGTGGCTGCACTAATGTTGTCTAAAGTGATATTTATATTATTCTGGTTTATATCAACATAGTCCAGACCATCAAAAAGCGTTATTTGGTTTAGGAGTAAATCAGGCTGTTGATAGATAACGATAATTGCCCAGCCTCCAAAGTTTGTACCACCACCACAATAGGGACCAATGACTCCTGTTAAGTCAAGATCTGACAATGTATATGTGCCCTCTCCAATTTGATTTACAAGATCTGTAACATCTGCGTGGGCAGAAAAATAATCAAGCCCAGAAGAACTAGCGGTTAATGCAAAAGTGCGATCAGCAGATACATCGTTTCCATTTAGTTTTACATCAAAATCGCCAGTCCCTGAACCGGCCCAATATAACTGTGCAGAAACAAAGGTTTGATTGGCTTCTAATTGAAAATCTGCGCTGCTTTCCGTTAATATCGTACACGGTCCAAACAAGCCATTTTCCTCAATATTTAGAGTGTTTCCAAAGGCAGTAAATTCATAACGACCGTTAAATTGCAAGTACTCTTCAATAGGAACACTTTGCTGGGAAAACAAAAATATTGGTATGAATAAAAGAATTAATAGTATTAATTTTTTCATAAAATCGCTTCTTTAGGATGCCAAATATATTGATTACAATAATTTTTCCATTTATAATAATCACTAAAAAACGGCTGAATTCTTAAATTATCGTCAAAATACCGAGTTTCTTAGAGAGAATGCTCTAGATATCAATTCTGGAATTGACTTATAAGCTGTTTGAAATCTATAAAGGCGAAAGTTAAAGTCTTCATAAAACATAAAGTCAGGTGGAAGAAAAGAAGTTTTAAAAAGATCAGATTGTATTACTATTTCGGAATAAGTAAATGGTTTTTACAAAAAAGACTGCTTCTGAAAGAATAACCACTAAAAAAAATGTATTTCGATATATCATTTTTTCGTAAAACTTAGGTGAATCAGCCTACGATCTCTACATTTGTATTCCTATAAATTAATTACACATGAAAACAGATTTATTTGAGGCTCCAGATTATTACAATCTAGATGAGTTACTTTCAGACGAACACAAGTTAGTACGCCAAGCTGCCCGCGACTGGGTAAAGCGAGACGTATCTCCCATTATAGAGGAATATGCCCAAAAAGCGGAATTTCCAGAACAAATTATTGGCGGTCTTGCCGAAATTGGTGCTTTTGGGCCCTACATTCCCGAAGAATATGGCGGGGCTGGTCTTGACCAAATATCTTATGGCTTGATTATGCAGGAGATTGAACGTGGCGATAGTGGCGTTAGAAGCACGGCTTCAGTACAATCTTCTTTGGTAATGTACCCAATCTACAAATACGGTAACGAGGAACAACGCAAAAAATACTTACCGAAGTTAGCTTCTGGTGAGTGGATGGGGTGTTTTGGTTTAACTGAACCTGACCACGGAAGTAACCCAGGCGGTATGACCACCAACTTTAAAGATATGGGCGACCATTATCTTTTAAACGGAGCTAAAATGTGGATTAGTAACGCACCATTTGCCCAAGTTGCAGTGGTATGGGCCAAGAATGAAGAAGGACGAATCCACGGCTTGATCGTGGAACGCGGTATGGAAGGTTTCTCTACACCTGAAACTCATAATAAATGGTCGCTTCGCGCATCGGCAACTGGAGAGCTTATTTTTGACGACGTCAAAGTTCCGAAGGAAAACTTATTGCCTAATAAATCTGGTTTGGGCGCGCCACTTGGATGTTTAGATTCTGCACGTTATGGAATTGCATGGGGAGCTATAGGTGCCGCTATGGATTGCTATGACACTGCATTACGCTACTCCAAGGAAAGAGAGCAGTTTGGAAAGCCAATTGGTCAGTTCCAACTGCAGCAGAAAAAACTTGCCGAAATGATTACCGAAATCACCAAAGCGCAGTTATTGGCGTGGCGTGTGGGTGTAATGCGAAACGCAGGAACTGCAACCAGCGCTCAAATATCTATGGCAAAACGAAACAACGTAGATATGGCTATTAACATTGCTAGAGAGGCACGGCAAATGCTAGGCGGAATGGGAATTACCGGCGAATACAGTATTATGCGCCATTCCATGAATCTGGAAAGCGTTATTACTTATGAAGGCACGCACGACATCCACTTATTAATTACTGGATTGGATGTTACAGGCTTAAATGCTTTTAAGTAAATTTCATAAAAAAAATTATCTTTCAAAAAAACAAACCTCACAGGTTTTAAAGCCTGTGAGGTTTGTTTTTTATGTATAACTTAATTTTTACAAAATCCCATTAAAGTAATTCGGAAGTGACTATAATGAATTGATAAACTTCAATAAATCTTCCCTGTCTAAAGCAGAAAGATTCTTGAATTTGTTTTTAGCATTTTCAGCTTCCCCTCCGTGCCACAATATAGCTTCGGTTACATTTTTAGCTCTTCCGTCGTGAAGAAAATTGGTATGTCCGTTTACAACCTGAGTTAGGCCAATTCCCCATAACGCTTTTGTTCTCCATTCTCTTCCATTTGCCAGAAAATCGTCACGGTTATCTGCTAGACCCTCGCCCATATCATGCAGCAACATATCAGTATATGGATAAAAGGTTTGATTGGCAACCGCAGCAACTGAGAAATCACCAGAAATCATTTTAGGAATGTGACATTTCGCACATTCCAACTGCTCAAATAGTTCAGCGCCACGCTTCACGGCATCATCATCTATATTTCGAGGTGCAGGAACGCCCAATGTTTGACAGTAAAAAGTTACCTCATCTAACAAATCTTGCGATATTTCGGCATCATCATTTAATCCATCATCGCCATTTGATTGTCCGTAACCAGTTTCAAATGGAAAAACAGGGTTTGTTACCCCCATATCGTGGGTATAAGCCCCCGCACACTGCTCCATAACTGAAGCCGTATTTGCTTTCCAACCAAACCGACCCAATTTTACTTGCCCACTAGCATTTTCATATACATAATTAGCCTTTCCAGAAATTCCATCGCCATCAGCGTCATTTACATCTTCATTACTCAAAATATAATACTCTGGAATGGCTTCTAAGAGCCCTAGTCCGAACACTGGTGATGCCAAACGCGGTGAAAGTTGAGCTTCTGCCGGAAATGGAATATAGGTATCTATCAGGGAATACGTAGGTTTTTGAAGCGTAACTTGCGTGCCGTCAGCAAATGTTTCTACAATTGGTGAAAAACTTACATGAAATTTTGCCTCTGGCTCAAACCCAAAAATAGCCTGGTTCTGAATTTGTTCTCCAAAGCCTGGAACCGGAATTGGAGCATTATTATTACCTATGCCTGGCATGCTAGCCCTTAAAAAGAAGCCGCTTAAAGCATTTATATCTGTAGGAAAAGCACTACGGCCGTCTTTAGGGTGGCAGCCAATACAGGAAGAATTATTGAAAATTGGCCCAACGCCGCTATTTACAGGTGCCGGCGCAGTAACAAAAACGGTTTCAAACTGAAAGTCACCATCTAAATGAAAATCTAACTGGGAACCCGAAAGATTTGAAGCTGGCGAACTGAACGCGTTACTTGAAGCTAAGAAAACCGTAGTCTCTCCACCTGCAAGCAAACGTTCTTGTAAGTCTGGGGAAGGCTCATACACCGCATCATTATCTTTAGTACAAGATGCAAAGAGAAAGGTCAATACCAGTAGGCTTAAACAATAAGGCTTCATTTTCAAAGAAAGTTAAATATACGGGCCACCAAAAACTAGTAGCCCGTTGTATGGGGTTATTAATCTAAATTTGAGACAAGCGGCTCCAATTCCGATTGCAGTTTGATGAGTAGCGCCAACACTTTAGCCTGTGCAAACTCAACTTCGGCACGATTATTTTCAATTGCTTGGGTAAAAGTGCCCGGAATTGCTTCAATAGCAATAATTGCTTCGGTAATAGCACTTTTAATTTCACCATCAAGATTAGGGTTTTCCACGTTGACAATAGCACTGAGCCCATTACCTTGCACCCCATTGAAATTGCCCAAATAGATATGTTCAATACTGCGAATGTTGTTCGCAAAGTCTAATTTAGAATTATTGCTAAAACGAGATTCTTCAGCTTCTGGCTTTGGCCCTCCATTGTTACCATTGAGTGGCTCTTCTATTTTTCCGTTAGCAACTTCATCTGCAATAATTGTAACGCCTTCAGCAATTTCTGAAAGTGCATTTACCTTTGAAGTATAAACAGATCCGCTTTCACCTGCATTAATAAAGTTTGCAGCAAAATTTGCTTGAGAAGGCAACCATCCAAAGTATAACTGTTCCGTTTTTGAACGTAAATCTGAAGCAGCTGCTTGTATATACTCTATTTCACGATTGGTAAGTTGAGAAGCAGTTTTGCTACCATCTAAGCCCCAGAAAAAATACTCCAGCGTATGAAAGCCTCGCGCTTCGTTATTACTATCAAGTAGTCCTTGCGTTATGGGGTTGCCACTGTTTAAAACATTATTTATGGCATTTACATCAACGGGCCAAGAGTCTATTGCAGGGTCAATTCCTTCGGTATCTACAGGACCGTATAGAAAACCTTCTGATTCTTCCCAAGGGGCACGCGTATTTTGCCATTTAGCTTTTGCATTATCCAGTGCAGCTTGATCTCCTACACTCATAGCGTTTGCGGCCTCTTCTAAAGCAATTGAGTTGATATAAAGTTCATTATAGGTTTCTGTAATAACACCTAAAGAAAGGTCTTTTAACACCTTGCTATAAAGGTTATTGGTATTATCCTGGTTTTCTTCAGGTGCATCGTTATCGCTGCAACTGGTAAACCCGAAAGGTAATATAGTTGCCAAGGTGATTATTAAAATTGATTTTTTCATGTTGATTTATTTATTGTTTATTTTGAAAGGTTTAAAATTTAAAGCCAATTCCGGCGGAAAACGTTTTTTCGTGTTGTTTTTTACCCGTGAATTTAAGCGTTGTAGGATTGTAATTTTCTGATCCTAATCTACGATCGGAATAATGCGCCTTAACCACAATCTGTGGATGCACAAACCAGTTTACACCACCGGTTATAGCACTGCGTTGCCAGCGAGGGTTCTTAATAATTGCTCCCTCAACATCTTGCATGGTATCATAATAATCGTACCGAAGAAAAGGATATAGCATCTGATTTGAATTGCTGACAAGCAGGGGCAGGATATTATAACCTACTTCGGCAGAAAACCCAAAGGCATTTTTACCAACAGGTGTGCGTTTTACTCCCAAATTATTAGATAGATTGGCATTTTTCTTAGAAACGATATTTGAATTTTCCAGGTTACCATATAAGGCAACGGCATTAAAGCGAAGATTTTTTTCGTTATAGCTAACATGGCCTTCAACTAAAGTTACATAAGCACTGTTCTCCATATCATTTTTAGGGCGATTGGCAGAAGCGTCATTAATATATCCAGAAACACCAACAAACGTATCGTCGTGTGTACCAAAATGATAGTCTAGGCGTCCTGCAAATGCAAAAGATTCTGCAGTTGACATTTCAAAACGTTGCTGATATCCGTTTTTTATCCAGCCACGTGACGAAAACCCAGAGGCATCCAGACCACTGACGATAGAAGCTTCATAGGAAAATCGTTTTGCAAAGCGCCCGTAGAACTGAACTCCATTTTCATACCAGCCCAAGGGTAGAATTTCGTTCTCCATTTCTGGGCGATAGCTTGTAAAATATGCCGTAGGTTCGTCTAAAGTTTGACTTAGCCCAAAATGCACTTTCATCCGTCCGGCACGAACGTTGAAGTAAGGCGCAATCTTAAAGTCTATATATATTTGCTCTAGTTTTACCGAACCTCCTTTTTCTATTTCCTGTTCAAACTCGCCAAATTCTTCCTGCGTATCATACCCAATAGAAGCTCCGGTACCACCGTGTTCAAATTCAATTTCAGTCTTTAAACTGATTTTGTCTGAAAAAGAATAACCTAGATATAAGTTCAGGCGTTCGGCGTCTATCTTATCTTTTAAAGAAGGATCTGTATCAAAGTTGTAGTGATAATAATTAACGGCTCCAAAACCCTTTAGTGTGAAGTTTTTAAAACTAAAGACAGGCCTTTTTTGAAGATTGCTATCTGCTTTTAGCTCCGCTCTTAACTCTTGTTTTATCTCCCGCTTTAATTGTGCAACTGAAACGGAATCCGTTACAGTTTGTGAGCATAAACTCCCTCCTACTAATAGCGTGAGTGACAATATTAGTCTCTTCATTATATTAAATTAGAGGGCAAAAGTAATTTATTTAGACTAAATACAAATAAAAGTTAAATTTTTTTTGAAATAATTTTAAGGTCAATAGCGTCCTAAACGCTCATAAGGCAATCTTTGAAAGCGTGTATAATTAGGTTTTAGAAATTATATAAATATCTTAAGGGTTATAATTAAAAACGCCTAATTTTTGGCCTATCGAAGATTTAGCGTAAAATTTTAGGCTGTCTGCCCGGCTCGGTACGGACGGGTTTGATCCAATAAAGATAGTCATCGAAGGACTGGTTTTTAAAAGCGAGTTCCTGAAATTTAGAGGGCGAACGAAAAATTTAGAGAAAAATTTGTAAGTCTAGTCCCGACAGCTGTACGGGATTATTGGCTTGGTTTATCCTGAGTGGAGACGAAGGGTTTTTTTATCAATCGAAAAAATAAGCAGGATAAATATTTTGGATAGGAATGTTTTAAGGTATCTATTAGACTTCGGGGGCTAGTTCAATCTCAAGGCCGTCAAGCTCTTGCTGTACAAATATCTGGCAACTAAGGCGGCTATTATCCTTGACGTTAAAAGCTTCAGCAAGCATTAGATCTTCATCATAACTCATTTCGGGAAGTTCATGGTCGCTTTCCACATAGCATTGGCATGAAGCGCACATTGCCATTCCGCCGCAAACGCCAATGGTTCCTTCTGGAGCAAGTTCATAAGAGCGAACTACCTCCATTATGTTCATGTTCATATCGGTTGGAGCGTCAACTTGGTGTTTTACACCTTCACGATCAATGATGCTTATCTTTATGTCTTTCATGTAAAGTTAGCAATTGGTATGTTTAAAAGCTTAGCAGTTTTTTAATCAATAGTTTTAACAACGGCTTTTGGAGCCTCTTTTTTACTTCCATCAAAACCTTGTACGCCACCAACGGTTGTATATTTCATCACGTAACGTTTATCAGGATAAATACGCTGATAAGCACTTTGGCACATTAAGGTAGCCTCATGGAAACCACAGAGAATCAACTTTAATTTTCCCGGGTAAGTATTTACGTCGCCAATGGCATAAATACCGGGAATATTAGTTTGATAATCTAAAGTATTATCCACTTTAATTGCATTTTTCTCAATTTCCAGTCCCCAATCTGCTATGGGACCTAGTTTTGGTGACAGACCAAATAAGGGTATAAAATGATCGCACTCCCGATTAAACACTTCGGCACCGCGTTTAATTACTACTTCTTCCAGATTATCACTTCCTACCAAACCAACCACTTCGGCTGGGGTAATCAATTCAATTTTGCCTAAATTTTTGAGTTCTTGTACTTTATCAACGCTATCTAAGGCACCTCTGAATTCATTTCTACGATGAATTAGCGTAACACTCTTGGCAACTTCAGTTAAAAAAATGCTCCAATCCAGAGCGGAGTCACCACCGCCAGAAATAACAACATTTTTATTGCGATACATTTCTGGGTTGCGAATAATGTACTCTACCCCTTTATCCTCAAAATCGGCAATATTGGTAATTGGGGGTTTCCGTGGTTCAAAACTTCCCAAGCCACCAGCAATAGCAACTATTGGAGCATGGTGTTTTGTACCTTTATCTGTAGTAACTATAAATGAACCATCATTTAGCTTTTCAATAGTATCTGCCCGTTCTCCAAGTGTAAAGCCAGGACTGAAGGGTTCTATCTGTTTCATTAAATTATCCACAAGATCACCCGCCAACACATCTGGAAATCCCGGAATATCATAGATGGGCTTTTTAGGATAAATTTCAGTTAACTGACCGCCAGCTTGAGGCAACGCATCAATTAAGTGGCATTTTAATTTAAGTAATCCTGCCTCAAAAACGGTAAAAAGACCAGTTGGCCCCGCACCTATTATGAGTATATCTGTTTCAATCATAGAAGACTCGCTCTAAATTCAAGTTCAAAATTAGTGGTATTTGATCTACGGATAAATGACCCTTGTCATTATTATGAAATATTTACCACGCGTTCAATCTGTGGGGCATACTTTTTTATAGTCATTTCTACCCCACTTTTCAAAGTCATTTGGTTTACTGAACATCCTACGCAGGCACCAAGCAACTGAACCTTAACTACCTTATCATCATCAATTGAGATTAGTGAGATGTCGCCTCCATCATTCTGCAAAAACGGACGTATCTCGTCCAATGCTTGCTCTACTTTTGTTGTTAATTCCTGCGTTGTCATATTATTTATTTACGGCGCTGCAACCTGCCATTGTGGTAATTTTTATAGCTTCAGTAGGTGGAATATTCTCATTTCTGCGAACGGTTTCTGCCACTACGTTTCTGGTAATTTCTTCAAAAGCCGCTTCAGTTTGGGTAGCAGTCTGCAATGCTGCTGGTCTCCCCACATCACCAGATTCACGAATGCTTTGTACCAATGGAACCTCGCCCAAAAATGGAACATTAAGGTCTTCTGCTAAATGCTTTGCCCCTTCTTTTCCAAAGATATAATATTTATTCTCCGGAAGCTCTTCTGGTGTAAAATAAGACATGTTTTCAATAATTCCCAATACAGGGACATCGATGTTTTCCTGACGGAACATGGCTACTCCTTTTCTAGCATCGGCCAAGGCCACATTTTGAGGCGTACTTACCACAACCGATCCGGTAATTGGTAAGGATTGCATAATACTTAAGTGAATATCACCCGTTCCTGGAGGCAAGTCTATTAACATAAAATCAAGTTCACCCCAAGCCGCATCAAAAATAAGTTGGTTTAGCGCTTTAGCAGCCATTGGGCCACGCCAAATTACAGCTTGATCTGGCTGTGTGAAGAAACCAATAGAAAGCACTTTTACCCCATGATTTTCAATGGGTTTCATTTTGCTTTTTCCACCTTCATTGATAGAAAGTGGCTTTTCCTTGGCAACATCAAACATTATAGGAATTGAAGGTCCATAAATATCGGCATCTAAGATACCTACCTTAAAGCCCATTTTAGACAGTGATACAGCTAAGTTTGCCGTTACTGTAGATTTTCCTACCCCTCCTTTTCCGGAAGCAACAGCTATTATGTTTTGGATTCCTTTAATGGGTTTCCCTTTTATTAAATTCGGGTTTTGCGGTTTTGCAGGAGCTTCTACCTTTATATTTACCTTCACCTTAGCTTTGGCATCTACGTTTTCCTGGATGGCTTTTTTAACATCTGCCTCAGCCCGCTTCTTTATATGAAGTGCTGGCGTAGCAAGCTTTAAATCTACAATTATTTCATCGGCAAAAGTTACTACATTCTGAACCGCACCGCTATCTACCATATTTTTCCCTTCGCCCGAAACAGTAATGGTTTCAAGAGCTTTTAGGACATTTTGTTTTGAAATACTCATTATATATTGTGATATTTAGATTCATTCTAAAGTGCAAATATACTAAAATTAGTATTCAGAAGCTATGAGAAAGACGGCATAAGTGCTGCCAAGATTTTATCGTACTATTTGTGAATTTTTGAAGAACTAGGAAATAAATTCCTGATATAGTAGACTAAGAACCTCAGCAAAAAGATTTCGAATTATTTTAGACCTTTTACAACTCTTTCATCGGGTCCCAAAAGTGTTTGTCAAAATCCTGAACTTGGTTTTCCACCACTTCTACCCCTTCATTCTCTAAGAGTTGCTGCATTAGGTTAGTGCCTTGAAAATGATGCTTTCCAGTGAGCATACCTTTTCTATTTACAACTCTATGGGCAGGAACATTTTCCTTATTACTTCCGTTTAAGGCCCAACCCACCATTCGGGCACTTTTAGCTGCGCCTAGGTATTTTGCTATTGCTCCGTAAGAGGTAACCCTACCGTAAGGAATCAATTCTGTAACCTCATAGACCTTTGCAAAAAAACCATCGTTACCCATCTTACATATTCTTTACAATTTTCAGAAAAGTAATAATAGAAATTACTGCGGTAATTGTTCCTATTACATAATTCATATTCAGCTTTAGCTTTTTAGAATGTTCTTTAGGCCTGAAAAACTGCACGTATAGCGCCAAGCTGGCATAAGTACCCATACCCGAGGCAATTACTGCAACCCAAAGTGCCGGTTGAGCAAAAGTAAACATGCCAAAAGCGGAAAACGTAATGCTTAGATACATCCAGTATGGCAGCGGCAACAGATTGAGCATGGCAATGAAAATGCCTAAAAAGAAACGATTCTTTTTTGAGTTTTCGCTTCGGTCCTTAATTTCCCTACGCGTATCCTTTGCAATGAATATAAAATAAATGGTAAGGCTTATAAAAATACCTAAAGCCACTTTTTGAAGCATACTGACAATCTCGGGATGTTTGCCAATATATTCGGCAAAAAGAAATGCAACCAAAGTTTGGAGCATTACTGTTATACAAACTCCAATAGCGAAAAGAAAGGCGCGTTTTCGGCCTTCTTTCATACTTATTTTTGCTGCATACATATTTATCAAACCGGGCGGAAGCACACCTATAAAAGCTCCAAAAAAACCTATAAAGAAGTTAAAAAGTACGGCCATGGAGCGAGTTTGATTGTGTGAATATACTTAAATTATTGCTTACGAAACTTAAAGCGGATATAGGTGATTTTTTTACCCGTCTCTAAATATTGATTTTCATAAAAGGTTTGAATATTGGTAACTGCCTCTGGCGATCCGTCACTGCCATAGACATCGTGATGTGCATATTCAATCGTTTCCCTTAATCCGTGCAACAGGCCAAGAGTGTAGCCATGCATAAATTCGCTGTCGGTTTTAAGGTGTACCACCCCATCAGGTTTTAGAATCTTTCTATATTTTTCCAGAAACTCCTCGTTTGTCAACCTGTGCTTGGTGCGTTTGTACTTAATCTGCGGATCTGGGAAGGTTATCCAAATTTCATCAACTTCGTTCTCATCAAAAAGATGGTCTACTAATTCAATCTGGGTGCGTAAAAAGCCAACATTATTAAGGTCTTCCTCTAAGGCTGTTTTTGCTCCTCTCCAAAATCGAGCACCTTTAATATCTATGCCCAAGAAATTTACATTGGGGTATGCCTTAGCTAGGTTGACGGAATATTCCCCTTTACCACATCCTAGCTCTAACACTAGCGGATTATCATTTTTAAAGAAATTTTTACGCCAATTTCCTTTTAGCTTTAAGGAATTGTCAAAAACTTCCTCCCGTGAAGGCTGTACAACATTAGCAAATGTTTCGTTTTCTTTAAAGCGTCTTAATTTATTTTTACTTCCCACAGGTTTTCTTCAAGGTTTAATCCCGCTTTTCATCGGGACTCTGTTTATATTTCGAAATACTTACATAAAACGTGTATTTCGTTTTTTTGACGCGGTAAATTTAAGGAAATATACGCCGACACCAATTATTGCTACCTTTGTTTTTATGCCGAAGCCAAAAACTGTACTCGTTGCACCCTTACACTGGGGTCTGGGCCATGCAACGCGATGCATCCCTATAATTCGCGCCTTGCAAACCCAGGGCTTTAAGGTATTATTAGCTTCAGATGGAGCTGCGCTGCACTTGCTTCGGAAGGAATTTCCGCTATTGGAAACTGTCGAACTGCCTTCTTATAACATAACATACCCGAAAAATGGAAACCTTTTTAAGTGGAAAATACTACTTCAGGTTTCTCAAATAAGAAAAACAATTGCTTCCGAAGAAAAAATAGTGGAAAGGCTCGTTTCAGAAAATAAAATCCAGGGTATCATTAGCGACAACAGATTTGGTGTTCATAACAAGCGAATTCCTTCAGTATATATTACGCATCAATTAAATGTACTAACAGGAAGTACTACGTTCTTTAGCAGCAAAATGCATCAGCGCATCATAAGGAAATTTGATAGGTGTTGGGTTCCAGACACCGAAGATTCTCACAACAACCTCAGCGGGAAACTTGGACACGTTACAAAGAGCGATTTACCCATAAAATATATTGACATTTTAAGCCGAATGGAAAAACGGAAAATTCCACAAAGCATAAGTATTTTGATTTTAATTTCGGGGCCAGAGCCGCAACGCACCGCTTTGGAAGAAACGTTAAAACCCCTGTTTAAAAACAGTGAAAAGCGTGTTGTAATGGTTCAAGGAAAAGTTGAAGCCAATCAAAAATGGACCACTTTCGGAAATATTGAAATCGTAAATTACATGACAAGCCCAGAACTTGAAGAAACCTTAAACAAAACCGAGCTTGTTATTTGCAGATCGGGCTATACCACGATAATGGATTTAACTATGCTTGGCAAAAAAGCTTTTTTTATTCCAACACCCGGACAGTATGAGCAAGAATATTTGGCAGTATATTTAGAGAAATTAGGGCTGGCTCCATATGCCAAACAACAAGAACTACAGTTAGATGACCTCGATAAGCTCACCGCCTATAAAGGTTTAGGTTCCGTAGGCACAAAACCGGTTGACTTTTCTGAGTTATTCACTCTTTTCAAGGGTAAAAGAGAATTCTGAACCCACGCCAAACTGGCTTTCAACATATATTTTTTCGTTATGAGCCTCTACAATATGCTTTACGATGGACAGCCCAAGCCCGCTGCCACCTTCTTTTCGCGATCCACTTTTATCTACGCGGTAAAACCGTTCAAATACACGGGGCAGATTTTCATCTAAAACGCCCTCGCCATTATCGGTCACCCGTATGAGGACTTTATTTTTAACCATACTCTCAATACTCACCTCGGTGGTGCCGTCTCGTTTTCCGTATTTAATAGAATTTACCACTAAGTTTGTTAATACTTGCTCAATTCGCTCACGGTCTGCATATACCATAACTCCATCCTTATATTCCTTATCAAAAACCAAGGAAATATTCTTTTTTACCGCCTTCATTTCAAGCAAATCAAAAATATTCTGAACCAAGTCAATAATATCAAAACGCTCTTTATTTAAAACAAGTCCGCCAACTTCTAGTTTCGCTATCATGTCTAATTCATTGACAATATATATAAGTCTTTCTACCCCTTTACTGGCCCTTCTCAGGTATTCTTTTCGCACCGTTTTATCCTTCATAGCACCGTCCAGGAGCGTTAAAACATAGCTTTGAACTGTAAAAAGTGGCGTTTTAAGCTCATGCGAAACATTACCCATAAATTCCTTTCTATAGTTTTCGCGTACGTTTAAGGTTTCAATTTCTGTTTTTTTAACATTTACATAGTGCTCAACCTCTCGGGTAAGCACATCCATATCTGTAGTCACTGCTGGTTTAGGAAAATCTCTTTCCCTTAAAATCCGAACATCTTTGTATATTTTTTTGATTTTTAGATAAATGAATTTCTCAATGCGGTACTGAAGAATAAAGAAGGTTAGTAGCAATTGCAAGACAAATAAAAGCAGCAACCAAAGGGTTGTTATTTGAAAAACCAGGTATAAAAAAAGCCCCATTACCAATGTGGACACCGTCGCTATTAATAAGGAAGTGGAAGCAGCAAATCGATATTTTTTTATAAACCCCATTATATTTACACTACAAACTTATAGCCAACACCTTTTACGGTCTTAAACTTATCGTCTCCCAGCTTCTCCCTAAGTTTTCTGATGTGTACGTCTATGGTTCTACCACCTACAACCACATCGTTACCCCAAATGCTATCCAGAATATCGTCGCGTTTAAACACTTTTCCTGGTTTTGAAGCCAGAAGCGCCAAAAGTTCAAATTCTTTTCGAGGCAAAACCATTTCTTCATTGGCGAGCAATACTTTATATTCTTCTCGGTTTATGAGTAAATCTCCATGATTTATGGTGTTTTCCGTTGCACCTCCCTTAAACCGCCTAAGGAGTGCCTTCACTTTACTCACTAAAACTTTCGGCCTTATGGGTTTGGTTATATAATCGTCTGCACCAGCTTCAAAACCGGCCATTTGTGAAAAATCTTCACCTCTAGCGGTTAAAAAAGTAATAATGGTTTCTGAAAGTGCCGGAAGGTTCCTTATTTTTTCGCATGCTTCAATACCATCCATTTCTGGCATCATGACATCCATAATTATTAATTGCGGCTTTAGTTTAGTTGCTTGTTCTATGGCTTCAAGACCGTTTTCCGCCGTCTCCACCCTATAGCCTTCAGAAGCCAAATTGTAACGGATAATTTCAAGAATGTCTGGCTCGTCATCTACCAGTAAAATGGTGGTGTGTTTTTTCTTCATATATAAACTGCATCGTTATTGCTTTTCAAAGATACTATTATTTAACCGCAGCAAATGTGTTGTACGCGCATTGTTAACCATAAGATAACCTTGGCTTAACATACAAACACAAACGCCATTTAAAAATAATTAATTTTTGAATAAACCTATAATTTATTATAAGTCAGTGGTTTATGTCAATTTAATTGATTATATTTACTTTGAACTAACCTTAAAACACCTGCCATGAAAAAAATTACTTTACTTACGGTGCTCTTAATTGGCGCAGCTTCATTTTCGCAGATTGCAGGAACTAGTTTTGAAGAACCAGAGACTTTTTCAGGTAAATATACCGACACGGGAGATCCAAATGTGGCTCACAGTCTGATTAACAATGTAGATGAGCCGCTTGTAAATTACACCCTTATAGATCAGGAATTGGGTTTCCTAGCCTCGTATGAGCCTTATGACACTCCAAGCAATGGATCTACTGATGGAGATTATGTTGGGGTTACTAAAACAAAACCTTCGTCAGATGTGTTTTATACTGATGGCTCCAATGGATACCGAATGAACGATACCGATGGTAATTATATTCTGGAATTTGATCCAGTAGATTTAACAGGAGTTCTAAATCCAGCAGTATCTTTAGATTTTCTTTTATCGATAAATAGCAATCCCGAAAATGGAAACTATGAAGGCGATGGAAGCATTAATGAGTCAGGACACGACCGGTTACGAATCTACACAAAAGACCTTACCAACAATACCGAGATTGACCTTTTTGACTCCACAGGCACTGATCTAGATGAGTTTGTTCCTTTTGATGCAGCAAGTGGTGAGTATAAACTTGAATGGCAAAATGCAACTGCTACGCTATTACCAAATACAATTGTTCAATTGGTTATTACGGGAAGAAACAATGCCAGCTCAGAGTCGTTTTGGTTTGACAACATCTTATTTGATGGCCTTGTTAACGTACAAGAGCAAGCCAAGGCTGATTATAACATCTATCCAAACCCAACCACTAATGGTTATATTCACATTACTTCAAGTATAACAGGTGCAAAAAAAATAACGATTTATGATGTCTTAGGAAAGCAAGTATTTTGGGCTTTACTTAATGGCGAAAAACTAGATATTTCACATCTTAATAGTGGAGTTTATATCTTAAAAATAATTCAAGAAGAAGTCACTGCCACTAAAAAATTAATTGTTCAATAATCCATCCCATAATAATTGGATTTTAGAGCTTCTGCTGCTGCAGGAGCTCTTTTTATTTAAGTACTTTTGAAGTTAAATTTCATAACTTAAAGCATGCTCGAAAAGGAAATATTCAACATTAATTCTGATGAAGATTTTGAACGCTTAGCGCTTGAAATATTTCGTTTTCAATATGAAAATGTTTCGGTGTACAGCGATTTCTGTAAACTTTTAAATATAAATCCTACGCAAGTAACCAAGGTATTACAAATTCCCTTTTTGCCAATCCAATTTTTTAAAAGTCATAAAATATTGGCTAACGGTTTTTCTGAAGATGTTTGTTTTACAAGCAGCGGAACAACCGGAAGTGTTACCAGCAAGCATTACGTAGCCAAAACTTCTATTTATGAGGAAAGCTTTCAAGCTACCTTTAAAAAAGAATATGGCAAACCTTCTAATTTGGTTGTTCTGGCCCTACTTCCTTCCTACTTAGAACGGGAAGGCTCTTCATTAATCTATATGGTTGAAAACTTAATTAAAAACAGCCAAAATCCAAACAGCGGTTTTTATTTAGATGAAATAGATGTTTTGATTGCAAAACTTGACAAACTGGAGGCCGAAGGCAAAAAAGTATTACTTATTGGTGTTTCGTACGCCTTGTTAGATTTAATTGAAAAAAGAAAATTTAAGCTAACCAACACCATGGTCATGGAAACGGGTGGTATGAAAGGACGCCGAAAAGAAATGATAAAAGAAGAGCTTCACACTATTTTAAAGAATGGCTTTGGCGTTGAAAAAATACACAGCGAATATGGCATGACCGAGCTCCTTTCGCAAGCCTATTCTTCGGGAGATGGTATTTTCTCCTGCCCGCCCTGGATGAAAATATTAACACGCGATACGGAAGATGCGTTTTCGTATATTTCTGGAAAAACCGGTGGTATAAACGTAATTGATCTCGCGAATATATACTCCTGTTCTTTTATTGCAACACAAGATTTAGGAAAAACCTATAACAATGGAACATTTGAAGTTCTCGGGCGTTTTGACTCCAGTGATATTCGCGGTTGTAATTTAATGGTTTTATAAGAAATGTTTAACATAAACTACTGACACACAACGTAAGTTACTTGTTTATACTACGACCAAACCAATGTGAAAAAGTGATGATTTTTCATAATTTGGTTGGTTAGTTAATTGAAAATCCCCGCACGTTTAAGCCGGGGATTTTCATATTTATGTAAAATTTGAATAGATTTTTGCCAGTAATAAAGTAGCCGAAATCGTATTCGTTTAAAACTTTACGCTTCTAAGGTTATACTGCCTTTATAATAAAGTAATTTTTCTTACCGCGTTGTAAAAGCACAAATTGATTGTTAATTAAATCTGCCTTAGACACGTTAAAGCTATCGGTGACTTTTTCTTTATTTACCGAAATAGAATTTTCCTTTAGCGCGCGTCGTGCTTCACTATTAGATTTTAAGAAACCAGTTTTTTCGGCTAGGGCCGCTATAATGTCAATTCCGTTGTCTAATTCTTCTTTCGAAATTTCAGCCTGGGGCACACCATCAAATACATCGAGAAAGGTTTTTTCATCTAAAGATTTTAAATCTTCCGAAGTAGATTTCCCAAATAATATTTCTGAAGCTTTTACCGCCTTTTCGTATTCTTCGGCACTGTGAACCGTTGTGGTCACTTCCTGCGCCAATCTTTTTTGTAGCAAGCGTGCGTGTGGTGCTTCTTTGTGTGCAGCAATCAAACCATCAATGGTTTCTTTGTCAAGGAACGTAAAGATTTTAATGTATTTTTCTGCGTCCTCATCGGCACTATTTAACCAGTATTGGTAAAATTTGTAAGGGGAAGTCCGATTGGCATCCAACCAGATATTTCCGCCTTCACTTTTTCCAAATTTACTGCCGTCACTTTTTGTGATAAGCGGACAGGTTAGAGCAAAGCCTTTTCCCGCATCCATTCGTCTAATTAATTCAGTTCCGGTGGTTATATTTCCCCACTGATCGCTTCCGCCCATCTGCAAAGTGCAATCCAAATTTCTATACAGGTGAACAAAGTCGTATCCTTGAATTAACTGGTAGGTGAATTCAGTAAAAGAAAGACCGTCGGCACTTTCGCCACTCAATCTAGTTTTTACAGAATCTTTAGCCATCATATAGTTAACCGTCATGTGTTTTCCTACGTTTCTAATAAAGTCTAGAAAAGAAAACTCCTTCATCCAGTCGTAATTATTTACCAATACCGCTGAATTTTCAATGTCTTCAGAAAAATCGAGAAATTGAGAAAGCTGATTGCGGACTCCTTCTTGGTTTTTTTTCAGGGTGGCTTCATCCAGCAAGTTACGTTCGCTATTTTTCATTGAAGGATCGCCAATCATTCCAGTGGCGCCCCCAACCAAAGCAACGGGTTTATGACCACAGCGCTGATAAAAAGACAAAAGCATAATGGGCACCAGATTACCAATGTGTAAGGAATCTGCTGTAGGGTCAAAACCCACGTAAGCAGATCGCATTTTCTCCATAAGGTGTGCTTCAGTTTCGGGCATTAGGTCGTGTACCATGCCTCGCCATTGTAGTTCTTCAACGAAATTTTTTAGCTTCATTTTTTTAATGTTTTTTCCAACCGACTAATTGCGGAATTTAAGGCTGCAAAGATACGCTTCTCATTTTAAGTTTCAAGCTACTGTAAGCAAGTTTCGCAACTAAAATTAGTGCGAATTTTCAGCATCTAAATAAAAGTACATTCTGGGTATTATACTTTTCAACCAGATAGCTATCGCAATCGATTTCCTTTTCAGTATTTTCGCTATATGATTTTAGTTACAGGCGGAACGGGAATGGTAGGCTCAGATTTGCTGTATTTTCTTGTAAAGGAAGACGCAAAGGTACGCGCCACTCATAGACGAGATAGCGATATTGAATCGGTACGAAAAATTTTTGCGCTTTACAGCGATGATGCTGATGTCCTTTTTAATAAAATTGAATGGGTGGAAGCAGACATTAATGATATTCCGGCGCTAAATAAGGCTTTTAAAGACGTTACAAAGGTTTACCACTGTGCAGCAATTATCAACTTTAATCCTTCAAAATACAACCTTTTAAAAAAAGTAAATGTTGAAGGCACTGCCAATATCGTCAATCTTTGTCTTGCCAACAAGGTGGAGAAACTTTGCTATGTAAGCTCGGTTTCCACCTTAGGAAAAGCTTTAGGCAATCAATTAATTACCGAAGAAACCCCGTGGAACCCCGATGAAAAAAACAGTGTGTACGGCATTACAAAGTACGGAGCCGAGATGGAGGTTTGGCGCGGAACCCAGGAAGGCCTAAACGCTGTTATTGTAAATCCAGGAGTTATTCTAGGGTCCTCGCCAAGTGAAGATGGAAGTGCAATTATAGTACCTTTAGGCTCAAGTGGAATTCCCTTTTATCCTAGTGGTTCTATGGGGATTGTAGATGTTCGAGATGTTGTTAAAGCAATGCTATTATTAATGGATTCTGATATAAAGAACGAGCGGTTTATTTTGGTTAGCGAAAACATATCGTACAAAAAGATGCTCTCCATATTGGCTCCCTTATTTGGTAAAAAGCCCCCTACCAAAAAACTTTCCAAGGGATTTATGCTTTTCTTAAGCAAAATAGATTGGTTGCTAAACAAGCTTTTTGGGGTAAGGCGCAGATTGGTAAAAGCCACTGTGCGCTCCATGTTTACGACGTCCCTTTATGACAGCTCAAAAGTAAAAGAACATTTAAATTTTGAATTTACGCCAACAAGGCAGAGTTTGGAAAGAGTGGCGAAAGAAAGTGGAAAGGCATCGGGTTAACTCCGAGGCTGCTTTTAAATAAGCCCTAGATTGGATGCTTTATGTTTTGATTACCTGAATTTAAAAAAATCAAACTCGTTATTAGCTCTAAATAGGCGGATAAGCTTTTCTACAAATAAAACTATAAATATTTAGACTGAATTGGGGTTCAATATATATCACATTGAAACCGCAGTGTAATTAGTTGACATCAATTCGTTCTCTTTTTTTCTTGACATCATTAACACTGTCGTTTTT
Organism: Aequorivita marina; assembly: GCF_031631895.2. Lineage (NCBI taxonomy): Bacteria > Pseudomonadati > Bacteroidota > Flavobacteriia > Flavobacteriales > Flavobacteriaceae > Aequorivita > Aequorivita marina. The sequence goes on along the minus strand of NZ_JAVMBW020000015.1, from coordinate 35,280 downwards.
AAGTCTGCGACGTTCCCAAATACTATCCATTTCTACTCGCATTGAGTCTAGGCGAGATTCCACCTCTAGAAAGATATTCATGTACGTATTAATATCGTTAGCATAAAACGCATTGCTTTTTGCAAACTGGAGACTATCTACCCCAAAATTTTTATAAATTAGGGAATCCATTTTTAAGCCAGTGTTCAGCATAGTTTTATTATCTACACTTCTGGCAGCGTTTGTTAAATAGGTCTCAGTTAGGATATCGACCATTTTATCCTTAGCAATAAGGTTTTTTGGTTTTTCTGGCTGTTTAACATCTTGACACCCAAAAAAACCTAAGGTCAATATAAGTAGTATTAGCAGCTGTTTCATTTTCTATCAAAAGTTAATCTTTCTGAATTGCCTTTGTTTGGGAATTTTGCGTTTTCATATACCACTACTCCGTTTACTAAAGTATGGGTAATGCGCGACTTAAAAGTAGTTCCTTCAAAAGGAGACCAACCACATTTATATAGAATATTCTCCTTTTTAACAGTCCAGGGTGAGTTTAAATCTACCAGTACCAAATCGGCTTTATATCCTTCACGAATAAAACCACGCTCTTTTATCTGAAAGAGGGTTGCAGGGTTGTGAGCCGTTTTTTCAACAATTTTTTCCAGTGAAATTTTTCCTTTATGATGCATTTCTAGTAACGCAACCAATGCGTGCTGCACCAAAGGCCCGCCAGAGGGGGCACTCAAATATTTGTTATTTTTCTCCTCTAAAGTATGGGGGGCATGGTCTGATGCAATAACATCTATACGATCGTCCAGCAATGCTTTTAGCAAGCCATCTCTATCTTTTTTTGTTTTTACCGCCGGATTCCACTTAATTTTTGTGCCTTTTGTCTTGTAATCTTCGTCTGTAAACCACAAATGGTGGATACAAACCTCAGCCGTTATCTTTTTTTCAGAAAGCGGTTTTTTATTGCTAAAAAGCTGTGTTTCCTTCGCGGTAGAAACATGGAATACATGGAGTCTTGCCCCAGTTTTTTTAGCAAGTTTTACAGCGCGAGACGAAGATAGATAACAAGCTTCCTCACTTCTAATTTTTGGATGACTATCCACGGGAATGTCAGCTCCGTACTCTTGTTTATACTTTTCTAGATTTTCCTTTATGGTAGTCTCATCTTCACAATGCGCAGAAATAAGTAAGTTGGTTTTACTAAAAATTTCTTCTAAGGTTTTTGGATTATCAACAAGCATATTACCAGTAGAAGACCCCAAAAACAGTTTTAATCCCGCCACTTTTTGCGGATCAACTTTTAAAATCTCTTCTAAATTATCGTTGGTACCGCCAAACATAAAGGAATAGTTGGCCCAAGATGTTTTTGCAGCAATGTCAAACTTATCCTCCAAAAGATCAATTGTTGTAGCTTGGGGCAAAGTGTTTGGCATTTCAATAAAAGTAGTGATTCCACCAGCCACAGCAGCTTTAGACTCTGTTTCAATCGTGGCTTTGTGGGTAAGGCCGGGTTCGCGAAAATGAACTTGGTCATCAATCATTCCCGGAAGCAGGTAAAACCCATCGGCATCAATTATCTTGGTGTCACCAGACTTCATGCTAATGCTATTGGCAATTTCTGCAATCATCCCATTTTCAACCAAGACATCACCTTTATTAATCTCTCCTTCGTTTACAATATTCGCATTCTTAATTAAAACTGATTTCATCTACCTATTAATTTATTTTTTAAAACAAAGCTTGATTTTCTTTCGCAAAACCTATGCTTTCTATTTTATGAACGATTTTTTATTAAACCTCTTTCGGTTAAACACACTTTTTAGCTTCATGCCAATTACACCAAAAATTGCTTCAGAAATAATACCAGAACTCATTTTAGAGGCTCCTTTGGTGCGATCTGTGAAAATTACTGGCACTTCTTTAATTTTGAAATTGCTCAGGTACGCTTTAAATTTCATTTCAATCTGAAAAGCATAACCAACAAAACGAATGTTGTCAAGATTAATTTTTTCCAAGACCGCTCTTTTATAGCAAATAAAGCCAGCAGTAGTGTCATAAATATCCATCCGCATTACAAATTGAACATATTTAGAAGCCATCCAAGACAACAAAACTCTGGTCATTGGCCAATTTACAACGTTTACACCCGTTGCATATCTGGAGCCAATAGCAAGGTCATTTCCATCTTTATAGCAGGCATTAAACAACCTGACCAAATCATTGGGGTTGTGCGAAAAATCGGCATCCATTTCAAAAATATAATCATAGTCGTTTGCTAATGCCCATTTAAAGCCAGCAATATACGCAGCTCCTAGGCCATTTTTTTCGGCTCGATTAAGTATAAATAATTTGTCTGGATATTTTTCAAAATTGGCTTCAACCACTTTGGCAGTACCATCGGGAGAGTTATCATCTACCACTAAAACATGAAATTCGCGCTGCAATGAAAAAATAGTGCGAATCAATCGCTCTATATTTTCTATTTCATTATAAGTGGGTATCACCACCAGCGCCTTAAGCATACTCCAATTTTATGGCAAATGTACCGTTTTTTGAGCAAATAAATGTGAAGTAATATCTAATTGATGCAGCAAACTAAAGATTAAATTTACCGTACCTTTGCCGCAAAAATTAAAGGTGGATTTTAACCAAAGACTTATTGTATCTAACGATTGGGCTACCTACTTACTTGTGGCCTGCTTTGTTATTTTTGCCCTAGCGAAGTACTTTTATCCTAAACGATTCCACGAGTTTTCATTATTACCCTTCAACAATCAATATTTTAAATACGACCAATTAGGCCATACATTTAACATGATGCTTTTTGCGTGTCAGGTAATTTGTGTTTCCATATTTATACACCTACTTTTTATGGCATATAACCCAGCCGAAACAGCAAACAATGATTGGTTGTTTATACAGATTTGTACCGGCTATATAGTATTTGTTTTAATAAAATTTTCACTAGAGAAAATTATTGGTAACATATTTTCTTTAGACGAACTTATCAATAAATATCTATATCAAAAGTTGAGTTATCGTAATTTTTTGGGTATATTATTTTTTATAGGCAATCTCTTTTTCCTTTATGCATTCCCGCCTACAGCCCTGAGACTGGTTATTTTTGCTAGTATAATGATACTCTTAAACGCTAGTACGCTGTTTTACAGTTATAAAAAAAAACGGAAATTGATAATGGATAATTTCTTCTATTTTATTTTGTATCTTTGCACTCTTGAAATTGCGCCCTATATTATACTTTACAAAAGCCTTTTTTAAAGTTTAATTATCTAAAAAAGAAAACAAGCTATTTATATGAAAGTGAAAACTATTTTAGTATCCCAACCCGAGCCTAAAATTGAGAATTCGCCGTATTTTGATTTAATCGAAAGACAGAAGGTGAAAGTAGATTTTCGTCCTTTTATTCATGTTGAAGGTGTATCTGGAAAAGAGGTTCGCACCCAAAAGGTTGATCTTAGCAATTATACTGCCATTATACTTACCAGCAGAAACTCTGTAGATCATTTTTTCAGAATTGCCGAAGAACTTCGTTTTAAGGTGCCTGACTCCATGAAATACTTCTGTTTAAGTGAAGCTGTAGCCTATTATCTTCAAAAATATGTGGTTTACAGAAAAAGAAAAATATACGTAGGGAAAAGAACTTTCCCCGAATTGGCTCCTTTGATTAAAAAGTACAAGAGTGAAAAATTCTTGCTTCCAACTTCAGATAAGTTAAAACCTCAAGTACCATTGGTTTTAAACGAATTAAAAGTAGATTGGAAAGAAGCTACATTTTACAGAACCGTAATCAGTGACCTTTCAGATTTACGTGATGTGTATTACGACATCCTGGTATTTTTCAGCCCGAGTGGGATTGAATCCTTATTTGAAAACTTCCCTGATTTCGACCAAAAAGACACTCGAATAGCCGTATTTGGAAACACTACGGTAAAAGCGGCCAACAAAATGGGTCTTCGTGTAGATATACAAGCACCTACCCCAGAAACACCATCTATGACAATGGCTCTGGAAAAATACATTAAAGAAGTAAACAAAAAATAGCTTTCGTTTTTTTTTTACATTATCGCAATTAAAAAAGGCTTGTCAGATTGACAAGCCTTTTTTAATATATAAAACTCTGTAAGTCGGAGGTTATTCCACAGCAGGAGCCCCAGAAAGAATCTCGTCATTTGCATAGCTCTCAAACTTCTTGAAGTTTTCCTTAAATGAATTGGAAAGTTCATGTGCCTGAACGTCGTATGCCTCTTTATCAGCCCAAGTATCTTTTGGGTTTAAGACTTCAGAGGGTACGTTTGGACAAGAAGTAGGCATCATTAAATTGAAAATTGAATGTCTTTCAAACTCAACATCCTTTAATTTCCCTTCTAAAGTAGCAGCAATCATTGCACGAGTGTATTTCAGTTTCATGCGGCTTCCTATACCGTAAGGGCCACCTGTCCAACCCGTATTAATCAACCATACATTAACACCAGCCTCTTTCATTTTCTTGCTGAGCATTTCTGCATATCTTGTAGGGTGAAGCGGCATAAACGGTGCACCGAAGCAGGCTGAAAAACTTGGAGTAGGCTCATTAATTCCTTCCTCAGTACCAGCCACCTTAGCTGTATATCCGCTAATAAAGTGATAAGCGGCTTGACCAGGTGTTAGCTTTGAAATAGGAGGCAATACACCAAAAGCATCGGCGGTTAAAAAGAAAATATTCTTAGGGTTTTTACCAATAGATGGTTGTTGAATATTGTTTATGTGATAGATAGGGTAACTTACTCGCGTATTTTGCGTAATAGTAGTATCGGCAAAATCTACGTGTCCTTCGGCATCCATACCTATATTTTCAAGAAGGGCACCCGGTTTTATAGCGTTATAAATATCGGGTTCGTTTTCCTGCGATAGGTTGATAACCTTAGCATAACAACCACCCTCAAAATTAAAGATTGTATTATCTGGCGTCCAGCCATGCTCATCATCACCTATTAGTTTACGGTTGGGATCTGCAGAAAGTGTAGTTTTTCCCGTTCCGGAAAGTCCGAAGAAAATTGCTGTTTCACCATTGTCACCAACATTTGATGAACAGTGCATTGGCAAGGTATTTTTATTAACCGGCATAATAAAGTTAAGCGCCGAAAAGACACCTTTTTTAATCTCTCCCGTATACCCCGTACCACCAATCAAGGCTATTTTTCGGGTGAAGTTAAGAATTGCGAAATTGTGTTGACGCGTACCATCTACCTCTGGGTCTGCAACAAATCCTGGTGCATTTACAATAAGCCATTCCGGATCAAATGAATCCAATTCCTCAGCCGTAGGGCGAAGAAACATGTTGTGGGCAAATAAATTAGACCACGGGGTTTCATTAATCACCCGGATATTGAGTTTATAATCCTTATCTGCACAAGCATAACTGTCTCGTACATAAATTTCTTTTTCAGAAAGATAATCAGTGACCTTGTTATACAACGCGTCAAACCGTTCTGGAGAGAATGGAATATTTATATCTCCCCACCAAACCTCATCGCGCGTAACGTCATCTTTTACAATGAACCGGTCTTTAGGAGACCTCCCGGTAAATTCTCCAGTGTTTATCACTAGCGCGCCAGTACTGGCTTCTTTACCTTGTCCTTTTTGTAATGTTTCGTCGTGAAGTTCTTCAGAAGAAAGTTGATACTTAACTTTTGCATTTTTGATTCCGTATTTATCAACAGAAATCGATTTTGTAGCTTGGTTTTTAGTGACCATACCTTTTTTAGATTTTGTAGATTACAAAAATAGCAATTCTTAGAGAGATTGAAGAAAATATAAATTTTATTTATCGCTTCTTTAACGGAAGCATTGAGAATGCTAGCCAGAACCAACCAATAATAAAAAGCAAACCTCCTATTGGAGTAATAAAGCCGATTGTAGCGGCATTAAATGGCAACACTGCATTCAAAGCCAATAAATAAATTGAACCGGAGAAAAAAAGCATACCGACTATAAAAAGCCAAAACACGCGCTTTTTAATCTTTTCGGGAACTGCAGAAGCCAGTCCTAAAATTAAAATTGCAATACAATGGTACATTTGATAGCGAACCCCTGTTTCAAATGTTTCTAATGCTGCTGCATCAACAATACGCTTTAAACCATGCGCCCCAAAAGCCCCCAAAGCAATAGTAATAGCTATAAGAAATGAAGCCGTTACGACCATATTTTTATTAAAATCCTTCATTTTTGAATTTTGGAATTAGTAAATTCGTGCCAAATAAATTTAAACTTCAAAGTTAATAATAAACTCCCCCAATGAGAAATATTTTAATTATAGGCGCAGGTAGATCAGCAACAAGTTTAATACGCTATTTATTAAACAAAAGCGAAGAAGAGCAACTGTTTATTACCGTTGGAGACCTCGCACTGGAATCTGCCGAAAAACTGATTCAAGGTCATAAAAATGCTAAAGCAATTATCCTTGATGTTTTTAACGATCAACAACGAAAAGAAGCGGTGAAAAATAGCGATTTGGTAATTTCTATGTTACCCGCCCGTTTTCATATTGAAGTAGCCAAAGAGTGTATTGAATACGAAAAAAACATGGTTACAGCCTCATACGTAAGCGATGAAATGCAAGCGCTAGACGAAAAAGCTAAGGCCAAGGGACTGGTTATGATGAACGAAATAGGCCTAGATCCCGGTGTAGATCACATGAGCGCCATGAAAGTTATAGACAGCGTACGCGAAAAAGGTGGAAAAATGCTACTTTTTGAATCGTTCTGCGGTGGATTGGTAGCTCCAGAAAGTGACGATAACCTTTGGAATTATAAATTTACATGGAACCCACGTAATGTGGTTTTGGCTGGCCAAGGAGGCGCTGCGGAATTTATCCAGGAAGGAAAATTTAAATATATACCTTATCACAGACTTTTCCGAAGAACAGAATTTATCAATATAGAAGGTTATGGTAAGTTTGAAGTTTTAGCCAACAGAAACTCACTACAATACCAATCGGTTTACGGATTTGAAGACATTCTTACCCTATACCGAGGTACTATTAGACGTGTAGGCTTTAGTAAGGCGTGGAATATGTTCGTACAATTAGGAATGACTGATGACACCTACACCATTCCAGATTCAGAAAACTTGACTTATCGCCAATTTGTAAACCTATTTTTAGCCTATTCACCCACCGATAGCGTGGAGCTTAAGCTTCGATATGCACTGAAAATTGATCAGGATGATTTGATGTGGGAAAAACTGGAAGAGTTAGATCTTTTTAACAAAGAAAAAACCATAGGTATTAAAAATGCTACCCCAGCAATGGCACTTCAAAAAATATTGGAAGACAAGTGGACGTTAAAGCCAGAAGACAAAGATATGATTGTGATGTACCATAAATTCGGTTATGAACTGGATGGTAAAAAACATCAAATCGATAGCCATATGGCTCTAATTGGTGAAGACCAAACCTACACCGCTATGGCGAAAACCGTAGGACTTCCCGTTGGAATTGCAGCTGTAAAAATTCTAAATGGCGAAATATCTAGTCCTGGCGTACAGCGCCCAATTGCAAAAGAGGTCTATGAACCTATCTTAAAGGAGTTGGAAGAAAACGGTGTAATATTTAGAGAAGAAGAAGTTGATTATTTAGGATACAATCCTGAGAATTTACACCTTGGGTAGTGAGACGTGAGAAAAATAAAAAAGGCCTGCATCATTTGCAAGCCTTTTTTTATTGAAATATTTGTTATTTTTAATCTCTACCCAAGAAAATTGAGATAAAGTATAGCAGTGTTGCCAATGAGCCAATGGCAGCAACAACATAGGTTCTAGCCGCCCATTTTAAGGCGTCTTTTGCACCATCGTGTTCTTGTGGGGTAAGCATATTGTTATTTTCCAACCATACCAAAGCGCGTTTACTTGCATCAAACTCTACTGGAAGGGTGATAAAGGCAAAAGCAGTTGTTACTGCAAATAGCAAAATACCAATTCCGAAAATCCAGGTTCCAAAAGCAACTCCCGTGGCATACAGAATAAGCCCAGCCATAATTACAAAATTTGAAAGCTTACTGGAAACACTAACCGCCGGTACAATGGTAGAACGCAACTTTAACCAACTATAAGCTTTAGCGTGTTGTATTGCGTGACCACATTCATGAGCCGCAACCGCTGCTGCTGCAGCATTGCGCTGCATATAAACAGGTTCACTTAAGTTTACTGTTTTCTTGGTAGGGTCGTAATGATCTGTCAATTGACCCGCTACCGAAATTACCTTAACGTCAGAAATTCCGTTATCGGCTAGCATTTTTTCGGCTATTTCCTTGCCGCTCATTCCATTTTGAAGATGGATTTTACTGTATTTCTTAAACTTACTCTTTAGCTTGTTGCTAACATACCAACTTACCAAGAAAATGAGTCCTGCTATTATATAATATCCAAACATAGTTTTTGTTTTTAAATTTTGTTTTTCGCTCTGTGCTCTCTGTGTCTTTGTGGTAAAATTTTAATCATCACAAAGACACAGAGAGCACGAAGTTTTCAATTACAGTATCGCAAAAAGCGTGCAAATTTTTAACCCACGATATTCACAATCTTTCCTGGCACTACAATCACCTTTTTAGGTGTGCGCCCATCTAAATACTGGGCTGTCTTCTCATGTGCCATTACGGCAGCCTCTATTTCATCTTTACTTAATTCTAGCGACAGCTCCATTGTAAAGCGCATTTTACCATTAAAGGAAATTGGATACTCCTTACTACTTTCTACCAAATATTTTTCTTCAAATTTCGGGAAAGGTGCCACAGCAATACTCTCTGAATGCCCTAATTTACTCCAAAGTTCTTCGGCAATATGTGGAGCATACGGAGAAATCAGGATTGCAAAAGGCTCCAAAACTGCTCTTGAATTACATTTTTGCGACGAAAGCTCGTTTACCGCAATCATAAAAGACGAAACCGAAGTATTAAAACTAAACGCCTCTATATCTTCCTGAACTTTTTTAATGGTTTTATGCAGGGTTTTTAAGTCCTCCCCCAGCCCCTCCCGAGAAGGGGAGTCAGTAACGTAAAAACTATCATCAGGACCAGAATGATATAATTTCCAAAGTTTTTTAAGGAAACCGTGCACTCCAGTAATTCCGGCCATATTCCAGGGTTTTGCCTGTTCTAGTGGCCCAAGGAACATCTCGTACAATCGCAACGTATCGGCGCCGTATTGCTCACAAATATCATCGGGGTTGACCACGTTGTATTTGGATTTCGACATTTTTTCTACTTCTCTACTTACGGTATATGGTCTTTCGTTTAGAAATTCTAAATCTGAATATCGAGAATCTTTAAATAATTTATCTTTTATGATTTCATTTGAGGTATTAACTAAATTAACATCTATATGAAAGGGCACGAAATTCGTTAACTCTTCATCAATTTCTGCATGGATTTGGCCACAGTCGCGATGTCTTTGTAATTCGCTTTTAAAAACACTTTTAACATTTTCATCATAGGTTCCCATTTGTGCTTCTTCATATGTCTTTTTAGATATAACATATCGTTTAGGTTTTAAAATAGGAAGGTCTGGGTTTAAATTTTTTATCCCTACACTAAACCCATAAGCAAACGCACTCTCCCCCAAAATCATACCTTGGTTAATTAACTTTTTAAACGGCTCTTGAGTAGGAACCAAACCGCGGTCGTGCATAAACTTCACCCAAAATCGGCTGTATAGCAAATGCCCAGTAGCGTGTTCGCTTCCGCCAATATATAGGTCAACATCTTTCCAATAATCTAGTGCTTCCTTTGAAGCAAAAACCTCATCGCGGTTTTGAGCTTCCATATAACGGAAGAAATACCAACTGCTTCCCGCCCATCCCGGCATGGTGTTTAGCTCTAGCGGATAAGTATCCTCCCCCGTCCCTTCGCGCGGAGCGGAGACAACCTTTCTCTTTTTCTCGTCCCAATGCCATTTGGTAGCGCGACCCAATGGGGGTTCTCCTGTTTCGGTTGGCAAGTATTTTTCTACTTCGGGAAGGTGCAACGGCAAACATTCCGTTGGGACTGGTTGCGGCATTCCATCTTTATAATAAATTGGGAAGGGTTCGCCCCAATACCTTTGACGACTAAAAACGGCATCGCGCAAACGGTAGTTTATCATTCCTTTGCCAACCCCTTCTTCTTCCATGGCAGTAATTATTTTTTCCGTGGCTTCGGCATAGCTTAAATCATTCAAGAAATCGCTATTGGTAATTATAGTATTTTCCTTTCCGGAATAGGCTTCTTCTGAAATATCCACATCTTTAAAAATATTCGGGATAGGAATATCAAAGTGTTTGGCAAAATCATAATCGCGTTGATCGCCACAAGGAACACTCATAACAGCTCCGGTTCCGTAGCCCGCCAAAACGTAATCGCCAATCCAAATAGGCAGTGGTTCTTTAGTAAATGGATGTTCGGCATAGGCACCTGTAAAAACCCCCGAAATGGTTTTAACATCGGCCATACGTTCACGCTCACTTCGTTTTGCGGTTGCCTCAACGTAGTTTTCCACCGCTTCTTTTTGTGCTGCGGTGGTTATTTTTGAAACCAATTCGTGTTCTGGCGCCAAAACCATAAAACTTACCCCAAAGATGGTATCTGGACGGGTGGTGAAGACGGGAATAGTCCCAAAAGCCTCAGAAGAGGAAACTTCACGATTCTCTAAATTTTCATTTGATTCAACCTGGGAAAAGTCCCCACCTAAATCCTCCCCCGAAGGGAGGACTTTTAATATTGCTTCAATTTCCGATATAACAGTTTCAAGATTATTAAGAACCTCAAGGTTGTTAAATCGGATAACTCGAAAGCCCTTCTTCTCTCTTAACAATAGCGCTCTCTCATCATCTTTTTCCAATTGATATTGATGAATTTTTCCATCAACTTCAATTATCAATTTTTTTTCTAGACATACAAAATCAACTATATAATTATCAATAGGTTGCTGCCTTCTAAATTTGTATCCAAGTTTTTTACCTCTAAGTTCTTCCCAAAGCTTAGCCTCAGCCTTTGTTGGATTTTTGCGCATTTCCTTAGCACGCTTCAATAAGGTTCCAATAATCGCAGAATTACCCGACAATCGATATCCTGCTCCCCCTCCTCGGGAGGGGGCTGGGGGGAGGACTTCCCCACCTAAATCCTCCCCCGAAGAGAGGACTTTAAAATTAACGGTCGCTCCCTCACTTCTTCCAATCCAATTAACCTGCGAATCCTTAAGCGGTTGTGGCCAATCTATATCGTCAAGCCCATCCAGCAAACGCTGGGCATAGGCTGTGATGCGCATGCTCCACTGCTTCATTTTTTTACGAACAACGGGATAGCCACCACGTTCAGAAACGCCATTTACAATTTCGTCATTGGCCAATACGGTACCCAGTTGTGGGCACCAGTTTACTTCGGTTTCGGCCAAATAAGTTAATCTATATTTTAATAGAACTTCTTGTTTTTTAATTTCTGAAAAATCCTTCCACTCCAATGCAGAAAAGGTTTCAACATTTTTATCGGCAACAGCATTAACCTTAGTGTTCCCTTCCGAAGAAAAAATTGTTAGTAGCTCTTCAATAGAACGCGCTTTATCTTGATCTTTATCGTACCAGCTTTCAAAAAGTTGCAAAAATATCCACTGCGTCCATTTGTAATAATCTGGGTTTGAGGTACGAACTTCCCTACTCCAATCAAAAGAAAAACCAATCTTGTCCAATTGATTTCGGTAACCTTCTATCTCCGTTCCGGCTTTGTCAACCCCTCCTTCAATATTCACTTTTGTAGTTTCGGCTGGATGTTGCCCTGTTTGGATTGCGTATTGTTCTGCTGGTAAGCCAAAAGAATCGTAACCCATTGGGTGCAAAACATTAAAACCTTGATGACGTTTAAACCTGGCATAGACATCGCTGGCAATATAACCCAGCGGATGCCCTACGTGCAGCCCTGCCCCTGACGGATAGGGAAACATATCTAAAACGTAATATTTTGGTTTATCGCTCTTGTCCGCAGCTTTAAAGGTTTGGTTTTTGGCCCAATATTGCTGCCATTTTGATTCTATTTGGTTGAAGTGGTATTTACTCATTCTATAAATTTCAGATAAAAAAAAGTAGTCCAAGGCTTGCGCTTCGGAATTTAATGGCAAATTTACGTCTATTGTACGAAATGCGGTAATAAATTCCAAAGTAAGTAGGGGGCAAACTACACAGCCTCATTTTACTAAAAACAATCTGTGAAACACTAAAGTTAAAACTTTAGGCGTTGTGTAACACAAGATGCAAAATTACTTGTATTTTTACCGCCAAATTCAGTAAAGCCTATGAGCTCTTCTTTTGAAAAATATCAAAAACGCAGGTTAATCTCGTCCTACTTCTCAGTAGTCATAAGTATCTCCTTAGTTCTTTTTCTATTGGGATTGCTGGGGCTGTTGGTTTTAAACTCTAAAAAAGTAGCCGATTACTTTAAGGAGCAAATAGCAATAACCGTTTTTTTAAAAGACAGTGCGAAAGAAGTTGAAATTACCCAATTAAAACAAAGCCTGGCTTTGGCCGAATATACCAAAAGTGCAACATTTGTTTCAAAAGAAGAAGCCGCAGACGAGCATCAAGAAACTTTGGGGGAAAATTTTATAGAATACTTGGGCGAAAATCCACTTCAAAATAGCATTGACGTCTATATTTTAGCCGATTATGTTACGCCTGAAAAAATGGAAGACATTACAAGCGAATTAAAAAATAAGGGGTTTGTAGACGATGTTATTTACGACAAACCATTAATTGCCCAGCTTACCGAGAACGTAAAACGAATCAGTTTTTGGATTTTGGTAATTAGCGGAATCTTTACATTTATTGCCGTATTACTGATAAACAGTAGCATCCGGCTTTCAATTTACGCAAAACGATTTACCATAAAAACCATGCAAATGGTAGGTGCCACCAAAAGATTTATTCGAAAACCCTTTGTATGGAAGAGCATTCGTTTTGGTATTGTTGGCGCAATAGTAGCTATGATTGGAATGGGACTGGTGCTTTATTACCTAAACGATAGTTTTCCGCAATTGCAATTGTTGGACGACCCCATCCTGCTCGGTGTACTTTTTGCTTTTATATTTTTAATGGGAATACTCATTACGTGGATAAGTACATTTATTGCAACCCAACGATTTTTAAACCTGCGCACAGACGACCTATATTATTAAAGTAAAGGTGAAATTTAAAACCTTCAGGAAGTAAGTTTTAAAATTTGAACCTGTAACATTTTCAAAAATGGGAGAGAAAAAACGAAAAGAAGAGTTGAAATCAGAATTTATTTTTGACAAAAAGAATTACAAGTTTATGCTTATTGGCATTGCTTTTATCGCCCTTGGTTTTATACTAATGGCTGGTGGCGGTAGTGATGATCCTACTGTTTTTAATCCCGAAATTTACAATTGGCGTCGCATCCGTCTGGCTCCAGCATTGGTGCTGATAGGTTTTGGCATTGAAGTTTACGCTATATTATTAAACCCAAAGAATAAAGAAGAATAGTAGTGGATACATTTCAAGCAGTCGTCCTGGCCATAATAGAAGGACTTACCGAGTTTTTACCCGTTTCCTCAACCGGACATTTAATTATAGGATCTTCCTTTTTTGGAATAGCAGGAGACGATTTCACCAAGCTTTTTACAATCGTAATTCAATTGGGAACTATTCTTTCTGTGGTAGTTCTTTATTTTAAACGCTTTTTCCAAAGTATTGATTTTTATTACAAACTCTTTGTCGCCTTTCTGCCCGCAGTATTTTTAGGCTTGTTGTTGAACGACGTTATAGACAGCCTTTTAGAAAGCCCGTTAACCGTAGCTATTTCATTAATAATCGGTGGGTTTATTTTAATAAAAGTGGACGATTGGTTTGGCGACGGCGAAGGTGAAGAAACCGATATATCATACCTAACTGCTCTTAAAATTGGCTTTTTTCAATGTCTGGCCATGATACCTGGAGTCTCCAGAAGTGGGGCGAGTATTGTAGGTGGTATGACCCAAAAATTATCCAGAAAAACCGCTGCAGAGTTCTCTTTCTTTTTGGCCGTACCAACGATGTTGGGGGCAACAGTTAAGAAAAGTTACGACTATTATCAAGCTGGGTTTGAACTTACCTCAGACCAAGTAAACTACCTTATTATTGGTAATGTAGTCGGTTTTCTCGTGGCCTTGATTGCTATAAAATCCTTTATTACCTATTTGAGCAAGCACGGATTTAAAATTTTTGGTTACTACCGTATAATCGCGGGGGTTTCAATTTTACTGATCCACTTTTTTGTTATGAAACTCACCGTGGTTTAAGAAAGCACTACATACAAGTTAAATAGAGGCATAGAAGGCACCATAAATAGTTCTTGCACCTCTTTTTACTATCTTTGTAAGGCGATGAATCCAGATATTAACAAAATAATTATTGAAACGCTTTTACCCTATAAGCCCAAACAAATTTGTGTTTTTGGAAGCTATGCCCGTGGCGAGATGAGCAATGACAGCGATATTGATGTGCTTTATGATTTTGAAAAAAACATTTCTTTATTCGATTTAATAGGAATGAAACAAGACTTGGAAGAAAAACTAAAGCGTAAAATTGATTTGGTCTCAAAAAAAGGTCTCAAAGACTGGATAAAACCATATGTTATGCAAGATTTAAGTGCAATCTATGAGAAAGATTAACACGGGGCATATTTCGGATATACTTGAGCATATAAATTATGTGGAAGCATTTATTGCTACCAGCACATTTAATCAAGATAATTTTAATGATAAAAAAACTGAATTTGCAGTTATTCGATGTTTTGAAGTAATAGGAGAAGCAACCAAAAGAATTGATGACGACTTTAAGTTAAAACACCCAAAAGTTCCCTGGAAGAAAATGTCAGACTTTAGAGATGTGCTAATCCATGATTACGAAAAACTGATGTCTGAAATGGTCTTGAAGACAGTAAGAGACGACCTTCCAAAACTTAAATTTCAGCTTCTTGAAATTCTCAAAAATGAACAATAAGACCCTACAAGTAGAAGATTACAAAAACGGCCAAGTAATACTAATTGACAAGCCATTGGAGTGGACCTCCTTTCAGGTGGTAAATAAAGTGCGCTGGTTGTTAAAAAAATCTTTTGACATCAAAAAAATTAAAGTGGGTCATGCTGGCACGCTAGATCCTTTGGCCACCGGACTCTTAATACTTTGTAGTGGCAAATTCACCAAAAAAATAGAAACGTTTCAGGCGCAGGAAAAGGAATATACAGGCACTTTTACCCTTGGCGCCACAACCCCAAGTTATGATCTGGAGACAGAAATTGACCAAACTTTTGATACTTCGGAAATTTCTTCAGAAGAAATACTAACGACAACCAAACAATTTACAGGCGAAATACAGCAGCAACCTCCAGTTTTTTCAGCATTGAAGAAAGAGGGAAAACGACTTTATGAATACGCTAGAAAAGGCGAAGAAGTTGAGATTCCGTTTAGAACCGTAACTATTTCAGAATTTGTAATAACAAAAATAGACCTCCCAAAAGTTGAGTTTAGAGTGGTTTGCAGCAAGGGAACTTATATTCGCTCTCTAGCCAACGACTTTGGAAAAGCACTAAACAACGGCGCTCATCTTTCGGCATTAAGACGAACTAAAATTGGTGACTTTTCAGTGGCAAATGCAGTTGATATTGAGACCTTTGAAGCCTCATTACGTAGTTAAAATTAATCTAATATCTCTATGTTTTATAGCTGTTTTGTGGAATTTTGTATAAAATTTCGGTACTTGTAACTATGAATTTTAGTTATTCATATAAATCTTTTCTTTTAACTTCTTTACTAACGGGAGGTTTGGTGCTAATTCTTTGTAGTATTAAGCTTTCCAAACAAAAAGAAGAAAGCAAAGAAGAGGTTTATGATGTGCTTATAGCGCCGGAAGATCTTTTACCCGAAGATTTGGAATTGGCCGCTCTTACTCCAGAAAAAACTAAAGTAGAAACGAACAAGGCATATAACGAAGCTGAAAAATATATTTCTTCCGTTGAAAACGAAAACCGAGAAATTACTGAAACTACCGAAGGAAAGTTGCAGGAAATGAGTGATGCTATGGAAGCCTCAAAGCACGCAAACACCACGAGTGAAACGGCAACCACCAAAAAGCCTGAAAAGAAAAAGGAATCAAAGTTCTCTAATAGTGAAAGCGACAAAGACGCACAAGCTGTAGTAAAAGGCGGCAATCAAAACACTACCATAAGCTATAGATTGGTAAACCGGCAAGATATTGACCTGCCAAACCCAGTTTATACTTGTTTTGGATCTGGAAAAGTGGTTATAAACGTAGAAGTGAATAACTTAGGAAAGGTGGTAAAAAACACTTACAACAAAAACGCATCTACAACTTCCAACCAATGCTTGATTGATGCCGCTTTAGAATATGCAGAGCAAGCGCGATTTAATACAGATGCCTCAAGAGCGAAACAACTGGGCACGATTTCCTTTAATTTTCCCGGTCAATAAATTCATTTATTCTTCATTTAGAATTTGAAGCTTAAGGCTCTTTTCTTGAGTTTTAAAAACCACCATCGTCTTTTTGAACTTCATCCTTCTACATGCAGGTTTAAGTTGTTCATGTTTGAAACAATAGCAAACCTTAACGTTTCGGCAACGCAACTTTTAAATGGAAATCGTTTTCTTTGAAAAAATCCTGGGCAGTTTTAATAATTCCCCACATTTCCAGAAGAAAAATGGCATCACTTTACAACAACAAATATTATCACCGCGATCTTTCTTGGTTGCGGTTTAATCATCGGGTTTTACAGGAAGCCTCAGACGAGCGGAATCTACTGTACGAACGCATCAAGTTTCTCGCGATTTTCTCTTCAAATTTAGACGAATTTTTTCGTGTACGCGTTTCAGATATTCGGCAGATAAAACATCTTAAAAAACCGCTTCGGAAAAAACTAATCTCCAAGCCCAACAAGGTTTTAAAAGAAATTAAGAAGCAGGTAGATATTCAGCAAAATGAATTCGGAACTATTTTTGACGATTCAGTAAAACCCCAATTAGCTTCGGAAGGTATCCATTTAATTGGGTACGAATTATTTTCAGAAAAACAACAGCAATTAGCCCGCGCGTATTACGAAGAGTCTTTAAGGCAGATTACCAAAGTTAGTCGTCATTCCAATACCGAAAAACATTCCGTTTTTGTAAAGAATGAATGGCTGTATCTGGCAGCACAAACTACTAAATCTGAGTTTTTACTTGTGGAAATCCCAGATTCTGAACCTCGCTTTTTTGTGTTTCCTTCCGAAGATAAGAAGACCTTTTACATCACTTTTATTGACGACATCTTAAAGTATAATTTACAGAAAGAGTTCACTGAAGAAATGGAAACTGCTTTCTATTCGTTTAAAATATCAAGAGATGCCGAATTGTATATAGAAGATGAGTTTTCGGGCAATTTAATGGAAAAAATTAAGGCGGCACTTCCAAAACGAGATACAGGTCAGGCTACTCGCGTTTTAATAGATGCTGAAATGCCAGAGCAGTTTCGCGAAACGCTAAAAACAGCACTGGATGTAAACCATACCGATGTGGTTTTAGGCGGACGCTATCACAACTTTAAGGATTTTATGAAATTTCCAAATCCTACTGATAAAAAACTAACTAACCCAGAATTACCACCGCTCCCCCACCCCGTATTGCAAACCTGCAAATCGATTTTTGATGCTATTGACCAAAAAGACCAACTTTTACATTACCCGTATCAGAGTTTTGAACCTGTAATAAAATTGATGCAAGAAGCAGCGATAGATCCGTCGGTAAAAACAATAAAAATGACTATTTACAGGGCTGCGGCAGAATCTCCTTTAAACGATGCCATTGCCCTTGCTGCTAAAAACGGAAAAGACGTAACTATTTTTATTGAAGTAAAAGCCCGTTTTGACGAGCATAACAACCTAAAATGGGGCGCAATATTTCGTAAAAATGGCGCACGCGTAATTTATAGCTACCCCGATATAAAGGTACATTCCAAAATACTTTATTTGGAACGTGAAGCAGCCAAAAAAACAAAGCGTTACGCTTATATTGGCACCGGAAATTTTAATGAGAATACCGCCAAGCTCTACACAGATTTTGGACTAATGACCTCGCACAAAAAGATAACCAAAGATTTAAAAAAGGTATTTATGGTCTTAGAGCGCGATATGATTGTGCCTAAAACCAAACAATTATTGGTTTCTCCTTTTACATCAAGAGAGCGATTTACCGCCTTAGTAGAAGGAGAAATTGCCCTTGCCAATGCAGGTAAAAAAGGACTGATTATCTTAAAAATGAACAGCCTACAGGACAAAAGAATGATCAAGGAGCTCTATAAAGCCAGCAATGCAGGCGTTGAAGTGCGCTTATTGATTAGAGGCATGTGCTCTTTAGTCCCCGGAATTAAAGACCAGAGCGAAAACATTTACATAACTAGCATTGTTGATCGTTTTTTGGAACACGGTAGGGTTTATCTCTTCGGAAACGGTGGCGACGAAAAAATATACGTTGGCTCTGCAGATTGGATGACGCGTAACTTAACCCATAGAATTGAAGTGGTTACCCCAATATTAGATCCAGATCATAAAAACACCATTCGCGACCTTATCAATATTGAACTTGCAGACAATGTAAAAGCGCGGATTGTAGATGCGGAGCAGCAAAACAAATACGTCAAAAATTCAGAAGAAGAAGTTCAGTCACAGCTTGCTACTTACGAATATTTTAAGCAAAAGATTGACACCTAAGGAGAACTCTACTTTAGGAGTGCTACGGGTTAACCGCAACCTATAAGGTTAAAGCACAGCAGCCACGAAAAAGCAATAATCAAGGCCAGCGTTTTACAAGCCTTATTAACATTCGCACCGAAAATAATTAGTTTCAAAAACTACACTACAACCTAAGTTTTTTGGTTCTGACCTTTACGCTACTATGGTTTATAAATGCCAGGCATCAGGCCATAGAAACATGAGTAGCAAGCCAAAAACAATTGTAATCCCGAAGGAAACCCCTATCCACTTGGCTAATTGCCTGGTGCCTAGAACCACAGCAATCACGCCTTTAAAAAGCAAATTTGAAAGTGAAGCCAAGAGTATTAGTCGCCAGCCCATAGCGGTATCCAATCCACCTGTTTTCATCAATTGCGACAAAGACAATGTTATGGCATCAACATCTGTAAGCCCGCTAATAATAGCAACCACATAAAGCGCATCATTGCCAAACTCTTGTTTTGTAAATGCCACTGCCAGCAAAATAGCTCCATACAATAGTCCGAAAACTAGGGCACTTTTAAACTGGGCTGGATTATCAGGCTCAGGCATTTTATCATCCCCGCCATTTTTACTAATTATATAAAACAAGCCTACACAAAGCAGAGCCATTAAAGCAAACACCATGATAAGCGGCAAGATAAGCTCAGGAAGTTTTTCGGGAACAACCACGCCTATTTCAACCATAACGCGCAACAAAGCCACCGCAGAAGCTGTAGTGATAACAAACGCCGCCAATCTGTTAATAGATTTTGTTTCCTTTGTTTTTCGGGCGTAGCTTACGGTGGTGGCTGTACTGCTAATGAGCCCTCCAAGAATACCGTTAGAAATTACACCTACTTTCTTCCCAACAAACTTATAGATAAAATACCCAATAACACTAATCCCCACTATAAGGGTTACCATAAGCCATATGTTCTGTGGATTTAACACCTTGAGTGGGCCGTAGGTTTTATCTGGCAACAAGGGTAGGATAACCAGTGATATACCGGCAAATGTCATAATTGCAGAAAGATCTTTTTCCTGTAGTTTTCCGATAAAATTATGCAAATGCTCCTTTAGGTACAGTAAAATTGCCACAGATCCGCCAACCATAACAGCGATAACACGATCGCCCATAACCAAATATGCTCCCACAGCATACATAAGAAGTGCCGCAACCTCGGTTGTTTGTCCCACATCAGCTTCGTTTATTTTTTTGAGGTTTATGATATTAGCCGTTACCAAAAAAGCCGTAAGACAAACGCCTAATACAGGAATAATAAACGGATTGTTGTAGTCGCGAGCTAAAAAAGCTGAAATAACGCCCATTATCGTAATGAGCGTAAACGTGCGAACACCAGCCATTTCAGAATCGCTATTCTGACGTTGTAACCCCACAAGCATCCCTAAACCAGAGGCAATAGCCAAAGTAATAATGTCAGTGTAATTCATAGCTTTGCTAAGATAATAAAATTAAGATTTGCCAATTGGGATTGAAATTAAAAAGAACCAGGTTTATAGAAAACATTATCAACAAAAGAAATCACCACTTTTGGAGTTCAATAAAAATCGCAAAAGCAATTAAGAAACTGAGCATACCAGCCTTAGTTTCGCACAGAATTTCAGAATTAAAAAACCTACAAAATCTATTGATTCTGCAGGTTTTGTTATTTAACCCTTCGGCTACGTTCAGGGTGGAAAAGTTGAACTTATCCTTTATCTTTTATTTTAATTTTCATTCCGTCAACGTCTTTCAATTGGCTTCGAACCTCTTCTTCGGTGCCCGTAAAAGTTTTTGTTGTGGTGGTCTCTTCACCATTAAGGGTTTTAGTGATAGTTACCTTAGCCGTTACTTGGTCTGTATTTTCATTCTTCAACATTTCAACCATTGTTTCGGTTTTATCTTTTAGGTTCTCGCCTTCCGTGATAGTGCCACCAGTTTCAATATATTGAACCTGCTTTTCGGTTAAAATAGTTTTATTTCCTTCAGCATCTATAAAGTAATTCATGCTAGCCGTTGAATTTTCCGGTGCAATTTCTACATCGCCGTGGTTTCCAAGGATAGGCGCAATTACCAAACCTACTAAACAGGTTAGCTTAATAAGAATATTCATTGAAGGTCCAGAAGTATCCTTAAACGGATCACCCACGGTATCGCCAGTAACGGCAGCTTTATGGGCCTCACTTCCCTTGTAAGTCATTTCGCCATTAATCATTACCCCAGCTTCAAATGATTTCTTCGCATTATCCCAAGCACCACCGGCGTTATTTTGGAATATAGCCCACATAACACCACTTACACAGACTCCGGCCATGTAACCGCCTAAAGGTTCTGCGCCAAAAATCAAGCCGATAACAATAGGCGTGATAATGGTAAGCAAGCCTGGCAAGATCATTTCCCGAAGTGCCGCTTTTGTTGAAATATCAACACATTTAGCGTATTCTGGCGTTCCGGTTCCTTCCATAATTCCTGGAATATCGCGGAACTGTCTTCGCACTTCTTGCACCATTTCCATAGCAGCTTTACCAACAGATTGCATTGCCAAGGCCGAAAAGACCACGGGAATCATTCCTCCAATAAATAGCATTGCCAAAACATCAGCACGGAAAATATTAATACCATCAATACCGGTAAAGGTTACGAAGGCAGCAAATAGCGCCAAGGCAGTTAGCGCAGCAGAAGCAATTGCGAAACCTTTCCCAACGGCTGCAGTTGTATTTCCTACAGAGTCTAGAATATCGGTGCGTTCGCGTACCTGCGGATCCAATTCGCTCATTTCAGCAATACCCCCAGCATTATCTGCAATAGGGCCAAAAGCATCAATAGCAAGTTGCATTCCCGTAGTAGCCATCATTGCAGAAGCAGCAAGTGCCACCCCGTAGAAACCAGCTAACTCGTATGAACCATAAATAGCCGCGGCAAACAAAATAACCGAAGCAAAAGTTGACTTCATACCTACAGCAAGACCAGCGATAATGTTAGTTCCTGCACCTGTAGATGAATTTTCAACAATATCCATCACTGGCTTTTTACCAAGACTGGTATAAAAAGCAGTTACAAACGAGATAAGTGCCCCAACGGCAAGCCCAATACATGCAGACCAGAATACGTTTATAGCGGGAATGGTTTTATAGCCTTCACCAAAAAACTTCATATTCATAGTCTCAGGAAGCATCCAGCCTATCAAAAACCAGCTAGCAATAAGGGTTAGGATAATTGCTGTCCAGTTTCCGGTATCTAATGCTTTTTGAACTTTAGATTCTTTTGCATCGTTGTCTTTAATACTAACAAAGAAAGTTCCAATAATAGAAGCAAGAATACCCACACCGGCAATTACAATTGGCAATAGGATTGGCCCCATATTATTAAAGGCATCGGTAAACGGCACATCAACAGACATGTCGCGGATAACATAATTACCCAACACCATTGCGGCTAGCACGGTAGCTACGTAACTTCCAAAAAGGTCGGCACCCATTCCTGCAACATCACCTACGTTATCTCCAACGTTATCGGCGATTGTAGCGGGGTTACGCGGATCATCTTCTGGAATACCTGCTTCTACCTTACCCACAAGATCGGCACCTACATCGGCAGCTTTGGTGTAAATTCCACCACCCACACGTGCAAAAAGCGCGATACTTTCAGCACCTAATGAGAAGCCAGCAATAGCCTCAAGTACAACGGTCATATTATCATAAAATGAACCCTCATTGCCCATAAACTGACCTACAAAGAAAAAGAAGAATAAGCTAAGCCCCAACACTGCCAGACCGGCAACGCCAAGACCCATTACGGTTCCGCCGCCAAAAGACACTTTTAATGCCTGCGGAAGACTGGTTTTTGCAGCTTCGGCAGTTCGGGCATTGGCATCTGTAGCAATGCGCATTCCAATATTACCAGCCAAGGCCGAAAAGATAGCTCCAAATATAAATGCTGGCACGATCATCCAGCTTGTGGTGTCAACCATTGTTGAAACAAAGAAGAGCAGGCCGGAACCTATAATAACGAAGATTACCAGTAGGCGATACTCCGCACTAAGGAAAGCCAAGGCTCCTTCTTTAATACTTTTTGAAATAGATTGCATACGCTCACTACCAGAATTTTGTTTTTTTACCCAGCTCATTTTTACGAGCATAAACAAAAGCCCCAATACGGCAAGTGCAATAGGGAGAAAGATGATGTTTTGTTCCATTATATAATTGGTTTAGATTGGTTTTAAATTATCGTCTTCAAAAATAGGAAAATCGTTTGGGATACGAAATCTTTTTTAGAAAGTGATATAAAATACTACATGTAAAGCCAATTTGTTTGGAAATAACGCAAACCAGATTTCAAAAATGGACATGGGATTTTGTGGGCTATCATCTAAACAAGCACTCACATCTTCAAAAGTTTTTGTAGAAAGACACCAAAAGTAACTTCCCTTTCTGTAAGACATTAAAAGGTTGTTTGAAACGACTCTAGTATATAACGGTATTGGTTGCGCCCCATATTTTCTGCTTTTTTTACTCGCTATAAGAGTCTGGGAAAGTCAAAAAAAGCCAAAAATTCAATTATTGATATTAGTACTAAAAGCGTGAAAAAATAATTTTATCAAAGGTCTCTAAATCAAAAAGACGTAAACCTACAGTCACAAATGTGTACTGCAATTTACGTCTTTTGGTATATGTCCCTAATATTAGCTAAGCGCAACAAAATAGTATTACGAGTAACCCCCATGCCTAATTCTACCTGACTACTGGCTACTAAGTACTGGCTACTGAATACTGGCTACTGAATACTGGCTACTTGGCTACTGAATACTGACTACTACTAAATACTGAATTTCCCGTGCACTTCGGGGGTTTCTTCATATCGGGTAACGCACTGGTCAAAAATCAATTTAGCTTCTTCGGCATCACCCCAGCCGCCAACATCAACGCGCTTTTTCTCAAGATCTTTATACACTTTAAAAAAGTGTTCAATTTCCTTTTTCAAGTGCGGATTCAAGTCTTTCAGGTCGTTTAATTGGTTCCAAACTGGGTCTGAAACTGGCACACAGATAATTTTTTCATCTTGTCCTTTTTCATCGGCCATATGGAACACGCCAATAGCCTTTACTTCCACCACGCAATTTGGGAAAGTGGGTTCGTGGCCCAGCACCAAAACGTCTAACGGATCTCCATCTTTGGCATAGGTTTCGGGTATAAAGCCGTAATCGGCAGGATACATCATACTGCTAAACAGCATCCGGTCAAAACGAATTTTCTTAAGTTCAAAGTCGTATTCGTATTTATTACGGCTCCCTTTAGGGATTTCTATCAGAACGTCAAATGTCTTATTCATGGTATTTTCTATTGTATTTTATTTTGAGGCTGCAAAAGTAGTGGTTTCCTTCTTAATGGGAAAGCCGTTTATCAGTGTTTTAACTATGCTTTGCATATTGTGGTGGCCGGTGGTGGTTTTAAGCAGAAAAAGACTCCAAATTGGTAGATGCGGAGCTCAAATACTATTTTTTGAGTATGTGAATCATTTAAAAGAAGAAAGCGATACAAATTAATGCACCGCTTTAAATGTTTTAGCTCACGTTGTCAATACTTTTAAGAAAGGAGTTCGTGAAACATTCATAATAAAAAAGGTGATGTTAATTAAAACACCACCTTGAATGTTTTCACAACGGAATAATCCTTATTGTGAATTGCTTCAAAATTGTACTTCAAATATAATAAAATTATCTAATACCTCGCTTTTTCAGATAAAAAATAAGGACTTAATGATATTTTTTATAGTTTTAAGGTTTCCTTAATAAAACATTAACAACATGAAGCGAATTTTAGGATTGGATTTGGGGACCACAAGTATTGGTTGGGGAATTGTAGAAGAAAGTGAAGATATAGAAGCATCTAAAATAATCAAACTCGGAGTTCGCGTCAATCCGTTAACTACTGATGAAAAGATAAATTTTGAAGGAGGAAAACCAATCTCCACAAATGCAGATAGAACTTTAAAACGTGGCGCAAGACGAAATCTTGACCGTTACCAATTACGCAGGGAAGCATTGGTTGAGATTTTAATCAAGAACAAATTCATTTCTTCTGAAACACCGCTTACTGAGGTTGGAAAAAATACCACCCATCAGACTTTATATTTAAGAGCAGCTTCGGCTAGTCAGAAAGTTTCGTTAGAGGATTTTTCCAGAATTTTACTCGCTATAAATAAAAAGCGTGGTTATAAAAGCAGCCGCAAAACAAAAGTAGAAGCTGACGGTGTGGCGATAGACGGAATGGCAGTTGCGAAGATTTTATACAATGAAAGATTAACTCCTGGTCAATACGTTTTTAATCTACTTAATGAAAATAAAAAACATATTCCTGATTTTTATCCTTCAGATTTAAAAGCAGAATTTAAAGCCATTTGGAAAGTTCAAAATCAATTTTATCCCGAAATATTAACTGACGAATTATTCCAAAATTTACAAGGTAAAAACAAATCACAAACTTGGGCTATTTGTAAAGAACCGTTTGATATTGTTGGTATAAAACTCAAAGGCAATAAAGCTGAGCAAAAACTACAAAAATTTGAATTTCGAGTACAAGGTGTTTCAGAAAAACTAGAGTTAGAGTATTTCGCTATTGCTTTACAAGAGATCAATAATACTATTTATTCTACTAGCGGTTATCTAGGCAAAATTAGTGACAGGAGTAAAGTTTTATATGTTGATAGTATGACGGTAGGTGAGTATATGTATCAACAAATAGCTGCTAATCCACATACTTCTTTAAAGAATCAGGTTTTTTACCGACAAGACTATTTGGATGAATTTGAGCAAATTTGGGAGACACAAGCCAAATTTCATGACAAATTAACACCTCAATTAAAAGAAGAAATTAGAGATGTGATTATCTTTTATCAGCGTCCTTTAAAGTCCCAAAAAGGCTTGTTGAGTTTCTGTTTATTTGAAAGCTGGCAACAAACCTACTTTGATGAAATTAAGCAAAAGGAACGAAAAAGAACGATTGGTCATCGTGTAATTCCAAAATCCTCTCCTCTTTTTCAAGAGTTTAAAATTTGGCAAAATATAAATGATTTAAAACTAATTCCACAAAAAGATATAAATTTTGACTTATTTAACACCGAAGAAATTGGCAGCTATAAAAAAAGTAAGCCTGTGGATTTGGAAGAAGATGACAGGATTTTGCTTTTTGAAGAAGCTAATTTGAGGGGGAATTTATCTTCCGCAGCAGTTTTAAAATTATTAGGATTATCCTCCAAAGACTGGAAACTTAATTTTAAGGAAGGCATTAATGGTAATACGACCAATCAAAAGTTATTTGATGTTTATCAAGAAATAGCAAAGCGAGAAGGCTACGGGATTGGTTGGAAGAAATTATCTGCTCTAGAAATTTTCAATGAACTGAAAGTTATTTTTCCTGAAATGGGAATTGATCCAGAAATTTTAGAATTTGACGCTAACTTACAAGGAAATGAATTTGCTAAACAAGCGAGCTATGAATTATGGCATTTACTTTATTCGGCTGGTGATGACGGAATTATTTCAGAAGAAGAAAGATTAATCTATGGAAGTACCGATGTGAATCTAAAAAAGAGTTTACATCAAAAATTTGGTTTTAAGCCAGAGTATGCAACTCTTCTTGCAAACATTACATTCTCAAATGACTATGGAAACCTTTCCGCAAGAGCCATTCGTAAAATAATTCCATACCTACAAGATGGAAAAGATTATTTTGAAGCTTGTAATGCAGTAGGTTATAACCACGCCAATAGCTTAACTAAAGAACAGTTAGATGCTAGAGTTTTAAAGCCTAAATTAGAACTACTTGAGAAGAACAGTTTGCGCAATCCTGTGGTAGAGAAAATTCTCAATCAAATGGTAAATCTAATAAATCAAGTTATTGACGAATATGGCAAACCAGAAGAGGTTAGAATTGAGCTGGCTCGCGATTTAAAGAAAACCGCAAAAGAGCGAGAAGATGCCAGTAAATATATTACATCAGCAACAAAAATTAATTTGGATATTGCCAAAACTATCGAAAAAGAATTTGGCTTTACACCAACAAAGAATGATATCGTAAAATATAAGCTCTGGGAAGAATTGGCGCCTCGCGGACACAAAAGCTTATTTGCAAACAGATATATAGCCAAAGAGGATATATTTTCAAAAAGAATTGACATTGAACATATTTTACCTAAAGCATTAATCTTTGACGATTCTTTTTCCAATAAAACACTTTGTTATAGAGAAGTGAATCTAAAAAAAGCCAATAGAACTGCACTAGATTTTATTACCCAAGATCAAAGTACAGAATTAGAAAACTATATTGAAAGGGTTGAAGCGCTGTACGATAAAGGGAAAGGAACAATAAGCAAGGGTAAGTATTACAAATTACTAAAAAGTGCTAAGGATATTAAGGAAGGCTTTATTGAAAGAGATTTACGCAACAGCCAATACATCGCAAAAAAAGCAAGAAATATGCTTTTGGAAGTCTTTAAAATTGTAACACCCACCACAGGAATGATTACCGATAAACTGCGTGAAGATTGGGGCGTAATTAATGTGATGAAAGAATTAAACTTGCCAAAATACCGCACGCTGGGATTGATTGAAATTGAAGAGCGAAAAAACAATAAAACAATTGAAAAAATAAAAGATTGGACTAAGCGGAACGATCATCGACATCACGCTATGGATGCTTTGGTTGTGGCATTTACCACTCACAACCATATTCAATATATTAACAACTTGAATGCACGGAGAGATGAAAATCACGCAATGCATGCAAGTATATCTGGTATAGAAAATAAAATTACTTATTCAGAAAAAGATAAAAATGGTAGATCTAAAAGAAAGTATATTGACCCCTTACCCGAATTTAGAATTGAAGCAAAAAAACACCTGAAGTCTATTTTAGTTTCGTTTAAAGCAAAGAATAAAGCCACGACACGAAATATCAACAAAACAAAAAAGAAAAATGGTTTTAATAAAAAATTAGAACTTACCCCACGCGGACAATTGCATAAAGAAACTATATATGGAAAATCTAAACGTCCAAAAGCTAAGCCAACAAAAATCAATAAAAACTTTAGCATAGAAAGTGCAAATATGATTGTTAATCCCACAGTAAAAATGCTGGTTATAAATCATTTAGCCAAATTCAATAATTTGTCCAAATTAGCATTTGAGGGTAAAACATTGAAAAAACATCCTTTAATTTGGAATAAAGAGCCTCTTAAAGAAGTGCTTTGTTTTGAGGAGGTGTACACCATTAGGAAAGACATAACCTCTGATTTAAAATTGGACAAAGTAGTTGATGAAGGTATTAAAAATATACTCATTGAACGAAAGAAGGCATATGGAGGGAAAGCGAAAGAAGCTTTTTCAGATTTAAATAAGAATCCAATTTGGTTAAATAAGGAAAAAGGAATTCAAATCAAGCGAGTTACGATAACTGGAGTTAGTAATGCCGAACCTCTTCATTATAAAAAAGATCATTTGGGTGAAATTATTAAAGATGAAAATGGCAAGAAAATTCCAACGGATTTCGTGAGTTTAGGAAATAACCATCACGTTGCAATTTACAGAGATAAAAACGGGAAGCTCCAGGAGAAAGTAGTTTCACTTTTTGAAGCAGTTGAAAGGAAAAATCAGAATCTAGAGGTAATAGATAAAGGATTTAATTCACATCTTGGTTGGGAGTTTTTATTTACAATGAAACAAAATGAAATGTTTGTTTTTCCTTCGGAAGAATTCAATCCGAAAGAAATTGATTTGATGGATGTGAGAAATTCAAAGTGGATTAGTCCTAATTTGTTTAGAGTGCAAACTATTGCTGAGAAAGACTATAAGTTTAGACACCATTTAGAAACTCTAGTGACTATGAATCTTGATTTTACTTTCAAAAGATTAAAATCAACCGGTCTGCTAAATGATGTTGTAAAAGTAAGATTAAATCATATTGGAAAAATTGTACAAGTGGGAGAAGATTAATTTTAATAAAAATGATAAAACGCACCCTCTTTTTCGGCAATCCCGCCTACCTCAGCACTAAAAATGAACAGCTGGTGGTAAACTTCCCAAATAACGAAAAAGAGGAGGCAAAAATCCCAATAGAGGATTTGGGATATATCGTTCTGGAAGATCCACAGATTACCATTACCAACGGTCTGCTAATGAAGCTGGTTGAAAACAAAACTGCCGTTATTACCTGCAATAAGCAACACCTGCCCTGTTCCTTTTTGCAACCCCTTGTGGGCCATACCGAACAAACGGAGCGCATTCGCTACCAACTGGATGCAAGCTTGCCTTTAAAAAAGAATTTATGGCAACAAACCGTTCAAGTTAAAATTGAAAACCAAGCAGCTCACTTAAAAGGGCGCAATAAAAATGAGCTGAAATTAAAACGTTGGGCAAATGAGGTAAAAAGTGGCGATGGCGAAAACCACGAAGCCTATGCAGCTGCCCATTATTTTCAAAACATTTACGATGGGTTAGTGCCAGCGTTTAGTAGAAACCAAAAAGGCATTGCACCCAACAATTTATTGAATTATGGCTATGCCATTTTACGGGCTGTGGTGGCAAGGGCGTTGATAAGCAGTGGAATGTTACCATCGATAGGGATTTTCCACCGGAATAAATACAATGCTTTTTGCCTGGCCGACGATATTATGGAGCCCTACCGCATTTATGTAGATGCTGTTGTCTATGATATTTTGGAAACGGGCGCCAATATAGAGGAGCTCACCACTGCAATTAAGGCACAGCTTTTAACCATTCCGGCACTCGATGTGTTTATAGATGATAAATGGAGCCCGTTGATGACCGCGGTAAGTAGAACAACTAATAGTTTGCACGACTGTTTTAAAGGAGAAAGCCGAAAGATTCTTTATCCACAGTTTATGGTAAACACACCATAATGATTGACCAAAGCAATTTTTCAAGATTAAACCAATATCGCAGCATGTGGGTACTTGTATTTTTTGACTTGCCGACCGAAACCCGAACAGATCGAAAAGCGGCCACACGATTTCGTAAAAATTTACTGGACGATGGATTTGCGATGTTCCAATTCAGTATTTATATGCGTTTTTGTGCCAGCAGGGAAAATAGTAGCGTCCATATAAAACGCACAAAAAACAACCTGCCTAAAAAGGGCAAGGTGTGCATTATGCAGATAACCGATAAGCAATTTGGAATGATGGAGCTCTTCCACGGAAAAAAAGAAGTAGAACCGGAAACTGCCTCACAACAATTGGAGTTGTTTTAATCTAGAACTTAAAATTTGATTGGCACTAAAAGGTTTCAACTGCCCTCAACCCGACATTTCCAATTCTATTTGTGTTTTTAAAAAACAGAATACCAGCGTTTTACGACTGGTATCCTGTGAATAGTCAACTAAAATACATCCCGATAACTATCGGGACTGAAACCTTAGGCCCTGTCCACGAACTTGGCGCAGACCACAGCATGTCACGCTCAGCTTCGGAGTGGAAGTGACGGTAGCCACGAGGTTCGTCGAAGACAAAGCATTATACTTTTTACTTTAAGTTGGCTGATAACTTAGTTCGATGGTGCTGTTATGGAAAAAATAACATGCTCTCTGGGAAATAGACAGCTTTAGCCTCTAACCCATTCCAAACATTTAGAATCTTAAATATAGGGTTCAATGAAGGCAACACCTTAAAGACACGATCTAATTTTTATTTCTATTAATATTTGTAAAAAACAGAATACCAGCGTTTTACGGCTAGTATCCTGTGAATAGTCAACTAAAATACAATTCTGAAAGCAATTCACAACATGATGATATCATTTCAAACCAGGCTACAGCCTGTGAATAGTCAACTAAAATACAATTCTGAAAGCAATTCACAACACGAAACCCTAACATCAAGAATTGATTACACCTGTGAATAGTCAACTAAAATACAATTCTGAAAGCAATTCACAACTGCAAGTTTTGAAGATGCTTATAGAGTGGCCCTGTGAATAGTCAACTAAAATACAATTCTGAAAGCAATTCACAACAGAGGTTGAAAAGCTGAAAAAATCATTGCTCCTGTGAATAGTCAACTAAAATACAATTCTGAAAGCAATTCACAACGGCACTTCATACCCGATTTTAACGGTGTCACCTGTGAATAGTCAACTAAAATACAATTCTGAAAGCAATTCACAACCATCCCAGATAAGTTCTTTTCCTGCTGCCACCTGTGAATAGTCAACTAAAATACAATTCTGAAAGCAATTCACAACTTCACGGTTGACGACTTGTTGCCACAAATACCTGTGAATAGTCAACTAAAATACAATTCTGAAAGCAATTCACAACTATGTATGTATTTCGTATCTGGATCTATATCCTGTGAATAGTCAACTAAAATACAATTCTGAAAGCAATTCACAACTGGAGGTTTCCCGTTCACCGATGGGGATTGCCTGTGAATAGTCAACTAAAATACAATTCTGAAAGCAATTCACAACAATGGATAGTAGCGGTGTTGGTAGTTATTGCCTGTGAATAGTCAACTAAAATACAATTCTGAAAGCAATTCACAACACGAGGGGGTATATTGACAATTTGAACGGACCTGTGAATAGTCAACTAAAATACAATTCTGAAAGCAATTCACAACAGACCTAATGAAGTCAAGGCGGTTGTTGAGCCTGTGAATAGTCAACTAAAATACAATTCTGAAAGCAATTCACAACTAAATTAATACCTGACACCTCGCTTGACAACCTGTGAATAGTCAACTAAAATACAATTCTGAAAGCAATTCACAACTACCTGCCGTGGCGCTTCCAATTACCTTCTCCTGTGAATAGTCAACTAAAATACAATTCTGAAAGCAATTCACAACTCTTTTTCTGTTTGTGTCTTCTTTTTCTGTCCTGTGAATAGTCAACTAAAATACAATTCTGAAAGCAATTCACAACCTAACCATAGACGAAAGTAAAGCGATTCTCCTGTGAATAGTCAACTAAAATACAATTCTGAAAGCAATTCACAACAAGATTTATAAACGCTTTAGGTAATGGTAACCTGTGAATAGTCAACTAAAATACAATTCTGAAAGCAATTCACAACGTAACCAATGACGATGCTTCATTTACTTTTCCTGTGAATAGTCAACTAAAATACAATTCTGAAAGCAATTCACAACAATCTGCAAATGCAAAGAAATTAACGCGTGCCTGTGAATAGTCAACTAAAATACAATTACTCGTTGGATTTTATTTCAAATTTAGGTACTCGTGAATGCAATGCATTTCTGAAAGCAATTCACAACGGTAACTATTAGACCGCTTGCTGGTCACTGCCTGTGAATAGTCAACTAAAATACATCCCGATAACCATCGGGACTGAAACCTTAGGCCCTGTCCACGAACTTGGCGCAGACCACAGCTCGTCACGCTCAACTTCGGAGTGGAAGTGACGGTAGCCACGAGGTTCGTCGAAGACAAAGCAATTTACAACAGGTGCCTCCAGCGGCAACAGAATGGGGTTCCTGTGATTAATTAACAAAAAAAAATCCCGACAATTATTGGAACTGAAAGCATTATACCACATGCCGTCATTCCAAAATAACGCACAATAACAACTCCGACCCATAACAATTATCTAGAAACCTAAATGTTGAAATTATTGCAGTCGGTACTTTCTAGAAATGTACAAATTTTCAATTCTATTCACATACGTAAAAAACATAATGCCTGTATCTTACAATTAGCATTATGTGGATAATCACCTAAAAAATTTATCCGAATCCCATTTCGAAGGATTCTGATTAATATAATTGGAAATATTACGATAGCTTTTATCCGTTCGGATAATATGATCGTGAAAGGAGCGATGCCATAAAAAATCCAAAAAACCGGCTTGATGAATCAATTTTGAGGATGTAGTTTTGAATGCACCAAACAAACTTGAAAGAGACTTTATTTTAATAGATTTGTCTTTAATCCTCGTACCATCTATCTCTATAATTGCATGGAGGTGATTGGGCATCACCACAAAATTATGCAACACAACATACCGATACTGAACGGTTAACCACAATAATCTATCCTGGACAATTTTACCGTATTCATTTAATTTCATTATTTTATCAGGTACGGACAGGTCGGGTACAGGGACAGGTCGCGACCTGTCCCTGCGGTGGAAACATTTTCCCCTAAACAACAGACCATGCCCTTGACACAATTTGTGACGAAATATAAATTATCCTGGGAATAATCATATCCAATTAATCTGTTCCTTTTCCTATTTTTCACAATAAATCCGCTTGAATGGCTTAATAAATATAAATAAAATTCACGTACGGACAGGTCGCAACCTGTCCCTACGCAAAACATCCACAATGAAATATTAATATTATCCAATAACACAAGTGTCTTTCGTAGTTTTGCAAACTCTTAAAAATACAATGCAAAACAAAAAACGAACTCTTGTCATACTCATCTTGGGCTTACTCTCTGCCCTTGGACCATTTTCTATTGATTTATACTTGCCAGGATTTCCTGAAATAGCTCGCGATCTTAATTCTACCACAGGGCGTGTGGCGCTTTCCCTATCTAGTTATTTTATTGGTGTGAGCGTTGGACAAATGATCTATGGCCCGTTATTAGACCGGTTTGGCAGAAGGACTCCTCTGTTAGTTGGGTTGTTTATTTATTTATTTGCCTCTGTATTTATCGTATATGTTACTTCTGTAGATTCCTTGATTGTTGCGCGTTTTATACAAGCACTGGGGGGATGTGCCGGGATGGTGGCTGCCAGAGCTTTAGTTCGAGACCTCTTTCCAGTAACAGAAACAGCTAAAATATTCAGTTTGCTCATGTTGGTTATTGCAGTCTCGCCAATCGTGGCTCCTACCCTAGGCGGGTTTGCTACGGCTCATTGGGGCTGGCATTCTATTTTTATAATTTTAGCAGTACTGGTTGCAGTTAACATTCTTTTGGTGTATTTCTGGCTTCCGTTAGGGGCGCCAGCAGACACAACAATGTCTTTAAAACCAAGGCCAATCATTACCAAATTCTGGACCGTATTTAAAACACCTCAATTCTACACCTATACCTTGACGGGGTCTTTTGCAGCAAGTGGTCTATATACCTACATCGCTGGTTCCCCGCATGTTTTTATGGAACTTTACGGGGTTTCTGAAAAACAATACGGATGGATTTTCGGGATTATTGCCATGGGATTGGTTACCGCTAGCCAAGTAAATACGTTTTTACTAAAGAAATATACGAGCCAGAAAATTATAAAAGTTACCCTAATATGTCAAGTTATTACAGGCGCTCTTTTGTTTTTCGGCACGATATTCCAACTCATCGAAATGTACTCCATGATTGTTTTAGTATTCTTATTTTTAAGTACACAAGGCTTTGCTTTTCCAAACACTTCAGCCTTATCATTGGCTCCCTTTGAAAAGAGCGCAGGAACGGCATCTGCTCTTATGGGAGCACTCCAGCTGGGAATCGGCGCTCTTTTTACCGCCCTAGTATCTATGCTGAGCAATAAAACTCCTCTACCCATGACAGGAATTATGTTTTTATGCGCGTTAATTTCGTTAAGTATACTCTATTTAGGCAGCCGAAAAATAAAGACTTTAAAGCGAGTATCCATTTCTTGATCATGTTTTCCAGATGAAGCTAAAAGAAACAAGAAAACCAACAGTGCAATCAAATGGGGGGCAAGCCTTCAAAAAGGTTTAAGCGGGACTAAACAATACGAAAACTTAAAAAGAAAAACTCCCACCGAAACTTTTCATAAGCTATTTAAATTCCCCCAAGTTTGTTACAATTAACCGCTACAGACATCAATTTTACAATTTCATCTGCAGTTAAAACGCTGTTGTAGATCCTAATGTCGTCGAGGATACCGTTATAATATTCTTTAGTATTGAACAACAAGGATATAGATAGCTCTTTATCAAGTTTCTGAAGCTCTGGGGAGTTGGTGACTTCTATAAAATTAGCTTTCCCTTTAAAGCTATAGGGCTTTCAGCATTGCCGGCTCTATCATCAACAAGACTCGCACCATGAACTACGGCTGTGTTAGTATTACCAGTCATATCATTGGCATTTCCATTAAATGGGTAGTGGGCAACTAGTCCGTTATCCAATTGCCCAAAACAGGACATACTTATCATAAAGGCAGTAGAAATTAAAAAAGTTTCATTGGTTAAGATTTCAATTATTCTTAGGGTTTAACAAAACAAATTAATCGTGTCCGACTAAGATATAAGACTGCGCTGAAAGACATAAGACTTGCTTTTTAATAGATTGAAAACAATAGCGTCCTAAACGTTCACAAGGAAACCATTGAAAGCCTTTATTTAATGGGGCTTTAGAGATAATATGAAGCTTAGGGGGCTGTAATTCAGAATTCCTGTTTTTTGGCCTATCGAAAATTTATCGTAAAATTTGAAGTGAAGTTCCCGTAAAATTTTAGGCTGTTTGAGCCAGCAAAGATAATCATCAAAGCAATGGATTTAAAGGCGAGTTCCTA